>NZ_JBMIOP010000245.1:0-7840 GCF_049197365.1 Mycobacterium sp. THU-M104 | reverse complement strand
GCACGCTGGCGGCATCCGGGCTGTGGCGCAGTTTGGTAGCGCACTTGACTGGGGGTCAAGTGGTCGCAGGTTCAAATCCTGTCAGCCCGACGCAGGTGAGAGGCGGCTCTGAGATCCGGGAGCCGCCTTTTTCAATGCCGTACCGCCTTTCCATACCGCCTTCACAGTCCGAGCGCATCGCCGAGCCCTTGGACGGCGGCGCGGGCGGCGTCGTCACTGGTGTGCCCGTACAGATCGCCGGTGATGCTGATCGACGCGTGGCCGAGAAGGTCGGCCGCGGCTTTGATGTGGACGCCTGATTCCAGCCAGCCGACGGCCGCCGAGTGGCGCAGCGTGTGCGCGCCGACGTTCTCGATCCCAGCCTTGCCGGCTGCAATCTCGACGGTGCGCAGTAAATTACGCGGGTCGAGCCACCCGCCGCCCTCGGTGGCGAACACCGCGCCCGTTTCGACCCATTGGTCGCCGGCGTGCAGGCGCTCGGCGATCTGCGTCTTGCGGTGCTTCTTCAGCTCGGCGATGAGCCCGGTCGTCAACGGGATGCGTCGGCGCGAACGATCGGTCTTCGGCGCCGTCCACGCCAACGCGCCAGAGACGCGCACGACGACGCCGGCCACGGTCAACTCACCCTTAGTCAGGTCGACGTCAGCCCAGCGCAGGCCGGCGACTTCGCCGCGGCGCATTCCGGTTGCCGCGAGGACCAGCACCGCTAGCCGGTACCTAAGCCCGTCCAGATGGCTCAGGAGCCGCCGCACGTCTTCGGTGGACAGATAGCGCGCTTCTTTCGGCGTGACGGCGGGACGCTTCACCTTCGCCGTCGGATTGGCCGCGAGCAGTCCGTCGCGGACAGCGATATCGAGCGCGGCCCGCAGCACCGTGTACACCTGTCGAACAGTGCTGTCGGATAACTCCTTGCCGCGCAGACGCATTACGAGCGATTCAACGTGGGTCGGCCGAATCTGGTCGAGCCTAAGCGCGGCAAGTTTGGCGTCGCCTTCCAAGTGCTTGCGACACAGATTCGCGTAAAGCTCCTGAGTGGTTGCTTTACGCGACGACGCCGGCAACGCTGTCGTCCGCCAGGACTCCAGCCACGAACCCGATCGTCTGTTTGTCGTCGCGCGGGGGAGCGCCCTCAGCGATCCGCTTGCGCGCGTCGTTTAGCTTGGCGCGCGCCTCAGCGCGGGTCTTCCCGTACACGCTAAGCCGTTTCCGCTCCCCGTCAGCTGTGGTGTACCTGGTGGACGCTTCCCACAGTCCGTTTGGCCGCTGCCGGTAAGAGCCTTCACCGTCGGCTCGGCGTGTGCCCATAACCGCCCCTCCACAAGTCAAGTGGTCGCATGCAGAAGAATAGTCACGAACACGCGCGCTCGCTCGATTACAGGGGCACGTCTGAGCGGTCTGGTACGGTCGGTGCCACAACCGAACGAACACCGACGCTAATCGAGACTTACAGGCGACACGCTGCTACACAGGCAGATTCGACCGGCGCACCACCCACCGGGAACCCCGGGCCGGCGAGATCGTAGGAGTCGAGACGAACGGCGCACGCCCCCAACCGGGGTCCACCCGCTGAGTCCCGCAACGCGGACTCGCTGAACCGGCAGCCGAGCACAGAGAAGGCCCAAATGGCCTATCTGTAGCTCGGCGTTCCCGTTTCAGAAGGGGAATCCCAACCGTGCCGACGAACCCGAAACTCACTCCCACGCTACGCAAGCTATGCACCATCCCCAACGTCTGCGAACAGCTTGACGTCGGTCGTACCACCGTTTACCAGCTGATAAACGACGGAACGCTGCGCCGCGTAAAAATTGGATCGCGAACGCTGATTCCGCAAGCTGACGTCGACGCGTTCGTTGCCGGCCTGCTCGACGGCGCCGCAGTCTGATGATCTACGCACGGAAAAGCCGCCGACCCGGGCAGGTATCGGCGGCTTCGAAGCCCCTGGTGGAGGACTGCCAACAGCATAGCGGCGTGGTCGGCTGGGACCGCCGCCGCCGAGCGGCCCGCCGTGTCGAGCCGCGGGATTGTGGGTGCAGCGATCCGTGGGCGCACCGCTGCACCGATTTGGCCCCGTCGGAAAAGATGGTCGATGCCGGCCGGGACGCCGCGTTGCACTTGCTCACGGATGGCTACGTCCCGTTACTTAAAGCCGATGTCCTGCAATCGCTTTCGCGGCGCGGCGGTGACGATCGAAGGCTCGCCGAGCTGCTGTTCGAAGCGGCGGGCGGCACGATCGCATGACCGAGGAAGACCTACTGGCTCGGGGTCGCGCGATCGCCGAGCGATTGCAGTCCGAGGCCAGCCAGGTGCCCGCCGTGATTGTCGTCGGTCAGGATGCAGAGACGGTGCAGTCGCCCGAGTACGGGGTGAGCGGTGCCGAGTTCGTGCTGGACGCGCCTGCCGGCATTCCCGCGATTTGGGGCCGCGATAACTCGGTCCTGTGGTCGGCGGGTGAGGCGTTGATGCTGGCCGGCGGGCAAGGGCTGGGTAAGACAACGCTGGCATTGGCGCTCGTGCGGGAGCTTCTTGGGCTGGGCGCCGGCAGCCTGCTCGGGTTACCTGTCAGCGCCGACGTAGGCCGCGTGCTGTACCTCGCGATGGACCGGCCCAACCAGATCGCGCGGGCCGCAGGCCGGATCTTCGGAGAAGCGGACCGTCGCGTTCTGGCCCAGCGGCTACAGGTGTGGCGCGGCCCGCCGACGCGCGACCTCGCGGCGAATCCGGGCACCTTGGCGCGGATGGTCGAGTACTACGACGCGGGTGTGGTGGTGGTCGACAGCCTAAAGGACGCGGCCGTGAGCCTGAGTGAGGATCGAGTTGGCGCGCAGTGGAATCGGGCGCGGCAAAACGTGCTGGCTGTAGGCTGTCAGATGTTGGAGTTGCACCACTCGAAAAAGCGCAGCCAGCTCGCGCCTCGAGCTGCTCCGTCGGTGGACGATGTGTACGGCTCGACATGGCTCACGTCGGGCTGCGGTTCGGTGGTGCTGCTCGCAGGCGAACCGGGCGACCCGATAGTCAGCTTCCGGCACGTGAAGCAACCGGCGGACGAGGTCGGGCCGTACCGGCTGCTGCACGACCAAACGGCTGGCGTGATGACCGTCGACCACGCCGTCGATCTTGTCGCGCTGGTGCGCGCGGCTGGCGTCGACGGCCTGACGGCTAAGGGCGCTGCGCAGGCCATCACGGAGAAGCAGGCGCCCACGCGCGCCGACGTCGAGAAGGCTCGACGCAAGCTCGACGCACTCGCCGCGGCGGGGCTCCTGGTCCGCATTGAGGGCGGACGTGGAGGCGGTGACGCTCGACAGGTGACGGCGTGGTTTCTCGCCGAGAAGCAATCACGCGGCAATCACGGAATCGAAGAAACCGCAGGTCAAGCAATCACGCAGCCATTTGCCGATTCCGACTATCACGCATCTGATGTTGTCGTCTGCGCGCAAGGCTGCCGCGAATGCGTTCGCCGCCTCGTTGCTTTCGGTGAGTCGCGCTGCCCTGTCTTGCGAATCTCGGTAGAGCAGAACCTGTCCGGGGTCGCCGCTGGCCACAATCGTGATCTGATGGCGCGTCGCACGCTCGGCAACAGGCCGTTGCCGCCCGGATTCGGGGCTCTCCGCGATCAACTCCTGAATTCCGTAGACGGAACCAAAACGTTTGCGCCGCAGTCACCAAGCAACACCCCGGCACCCGCGAAGACCTCGACGACCTCGCCAAGATCCAGCAATACAGCCCATTCGAGGCTGGCCTGTCATACGCCCTCATCTGATCCGCCGCCGACTGACATGCCAGACCTGACGACCTCGCGGCCGGCGCGAACAGGAGTTCCCGCTTCTGTGTCCGCGCCGCCGCGAGGCCCCAGGCAACACGACGACGAGCAGCAGGACGTGACCACGTGACCAGGGGCAGTGCTCCCCCCACCCCCGCCTAGCCGCCTCTCGAAGGCATATGCGTCATTCGCTCCCCTCAAAATTTTTTCTTTCACAGAAGGGCCTGACGAAAGTGACTGAGCGGAGGTTGCGCGCGGTGAAGGCTGGCGAGAAGGCGCCGGCCAAGGGGGCTCCGCGAAAGGTCACGCCGAACTCGGTTGCTGCGGCGGCGGCGAGCGGTGATCACCGGCAGTTGTTGGTGGCGTTGCGGAATCGGATTGCGCAGGCGATCGACGATCCGAAGGCCGCGGGCCCGGCGTTGGCGGCTCTGATAAAGCAGCAGCGCGATATCGCCGCAGACATTCAGGCGATCGACACCGCCGCCGCTGAGAAGAAGCAGCCTCCGCCGAAGTCGGTGATCGCCACGACGCCGGACGAGCCGTGGGACGAGTCGATAATCTGAACGCCGCATCAGCCGGCCGAGCGGGGGGGGTGGGGTTGTATCCGATCGTCGGATTGTTTTGCTGCGAACTCTCACCCGCCCAAACGGGACGATCTTCGACTGACAGATATCCACGAGAGCGAACCTGCGGCCTTTAGTCTCGAAGCCATGGGGACGTTCAACGATCTAAGGAAGAAATTCGACCCTGAAGATAATCGGCGGCGGGGAAAGCAGTTCGAGTACGTCTGCCAGTGGTACCTGACTGCGGATCCCGTCTACGCGGCCCAGCTTCGTCGTGTGTGGTTGTGGAGCGAGTGGCCCGGCCGCTGGGGCATCGACGCAGGGATCGACCTCGTCGCTGAAGACTACGGCGGTCAGTTGTGGGCGATTCAGGCCAAAGCATATGACCCGGCCTACCGCGTCACGAAGAAGGATGTGAACCGGTTTCTCGCCGAGGCCGGGCGGCCAATGTTCGCCTTCAGATTGCTGATTGCCACGACGAACCTGATCGACAAGATCGCTGAGCGCACCATCCAGGGCCAGGGCACTGCCAGCTTTGTGAACCTCGCCGCCCTGGAGCGTGCCGAGGTGGACTGGCCGTCATCCCCGGAGGCGTTGAGGCCAGCGAAACGTATCGCGCCGAAGAAGCCTCGCCCGCATCAACGTGAGGCGATCAACGCTGTCGTCCAGGGCTTTGAGACTGCTGATCGGGGCCAGTTGATTATGGCGTGTGGGACCGGGAAGACCCTCACCGCTCTATTCATCAAAGAGAAGATCGTGGCGAACCGGACATTGGTGCTGTTGCCGTCATTGTCGTTGCTGAAGCAGACGCTGCGGGAGTGGACCGCCAACAGCACCCGCGAGTTCGAGTTTCGGGCGGTGTGTTCCGACGACACGGTCGTCGATGATGATGCGGCGATCGGCCACACGAGCGACCTTGGCGTTCCGGTGACAACGAGTCCTACAGAGATTGCGGGGTTCCTGCGGCGCCGTTCCGGGCCGCGGGTGGTATTTGCCACGTACCAGTCGTCCCCGCAAATCGCGAAAGCGTTCAAGCTGGGGCGGGTCCCCGGGTTCGACCTGGTTGTCGCTGACGAAGGCCACCGTTGCGCGGGGCCGACCACGTCAGAGTTCGCTACCATCTTGGATCCGACCAAAATTAAGGGCGCGCGGCGACTGTTCATGACGGCGACGCCACGCTACTTCACCGGGCGGATCGTGCGGGAGGCCAAGCAAGCCGACTACGAGGTCGCGTCGATGGATGACGAAGCCAAGTTCGGCAAGGTCTTCCACCGGCTTCCGTTCGGTGAGGCTATTGAGCGTGAACTTTTGACCGACTACCAGGTGGCGGTCGTCGGTGTCGACGATGCCACGTATCGGGAGTGGGCAGAGCGCGGCGAGCTCGTGATCCTTGACGGCAACGTGAGGAAGACCGATGCGAGGACGCTCGCCGGCCAGATCGGTCTGGCCAAGGCAATGAAGAAGTACGACCTGCACCGCACGATCACGTTCCATTCACGGGTCAAGCGCGCCAGCGATTTCGCCCGGTCGATGCCGGAGGTTCTCGCGTGGATGCCGCTTCGGCAGCGGCCGAAAGGTTCGTTGTGGGCCGACTTCGCCTCGGGTGAGATGTCGGCCGGAGATCGAGAGATTCGTCTGCGGCGTCTTGCGGTCCTTGACGTTGGCGAGCGGGGACTACTCGCGAATGCCCGTTGCCTGGCCGAAGGTGTGGATGTGCCGACACTGGACGGTGTGGCGTTCATCGACCCTCGACGCTCGGAGGTCGACGTCGTCCAGGCCGTTGGTCGTGCCATCCGCAAGTCCAGCGACAAGAGCGTCGGCACCATCGTGATCCCCGTGTTCATCGACACGAACGAAGACCCCGAAGCCGCCCTAGACGACTCGGTCTTCAAACCGGTGTGGGATGTCATCAAAGCTTTGCGATCCCACGACGAGGAGCTTGGAGAGCAACTCGACGAGTTGCGTCGGAACCTTGGTAGGCGCCGGGGGATTGTGAAGCCGCTCACGAAGATTCATCTCGCCCTGCCGTCGAAGGTGGGTAAGGAGTTCGTCGACGCGTTCGATGTTCGCCTTGTTGAGCGGACGACGGCGTCGTGGGAGTTCTGGTTCGGGAAGATTCAGGAGTTCGCCTCCGAGCACGGCCATGCTCGGGTTGGCGCGCGTTATGTGACACAGGACGGGTTCAGGTTGGGTGCCTGGGTGGCGAATCAGCGAGCGCACTACGCGAAGGGAACGTTGAAGGCTGGGCGTGCGGAGCTGTTGGAGACAGTGGCCGGCTGGACCTGGGATCCGATCGCCGACTATTGGGTTGATCAGTGGGCGGAACAGTGGGAGGAAGGATTTCGCCAACTGCAGCGATACGTGGACAAGCATACCGACGCCCGAGTCCCGTCCGACCACACGACCAGCGACGGCTACAGGCTGGGCTGGTGGACTGTGTGGCAGCGCGATTTGCATGGCAAGGGGGAACTCGGCGAGGAACGCGAGCGTCGACTGTGCGAACTTCCGGGGTGGAGTTGGGATGTTCGGGCAGAGCAGTGGGAGGAGGGATTCCGCAGACTGCAGCTATATGTCGACAAGAACGGCGATGCTCGCGTGCCCAAGACCTTCGTGATCGATGGCTTCACCTTGGGTGTGTGGGTAGCGGTCCAACGAAGAAGCTTTTCCAGAGGCACTTTGGAGGTTGAACGCCGAGAGCGTTTGGAGGCGCTGCCGGGCTGGTCGTGGGATCCGTTCGCCGACGCATGGGAGGAAGGCTTCCGCTGGCTGTTGGATTACGTCGCACAGAAAGGAAATTCGCTCGTTCCGAGGTCGTATGTTGTCGACGGTTACGCCCTCGGCGCCTGGGTGAAGAAGCAGCGCGCAAAACACAACCGGGGCGAGCTTGCAGCTGAGCGCGAGAGACGCCTGCAGGAACTTCCTGGCTGGTCATGGGATCCGTTCAACGAACAGTGGGAAGAAGGGTTCCGGCAACTCTGCGATTGCGTGAAGGAGCGTGGTAATGCTTTGGTGCCGCACACTTTCGACTTCCACGGGTTCAATCTGGGTTCTTGGGTCGCCGTGCAGCGTCGGAAGTACGCGCTTGGGGAAATAAGCCCTGATCGTCAACTCCGGCTTGAGGAGTTGCCGGGATGGAAATGGGCGACGCTGAAAGACAAATGGGAAGACGGCTTCCAGCACCTCACCAAATACGTCGACGGCAACGGTGACGCCCGCGTCCCACGATTTCATGTAACCGACGAGGGATATCGGCTGGGGGCGTGGATTAATACGCAGCGCAACGCATTTAAGGCTGGAACGTTAGATCCAGAACGGGTAAAGCGGCTGCAGGCACTTCCGGGTTGGACATTCGACACTCGAGCGGACCAATGGGAGGAGGGCTTTCAGCACCTTCTCGAGTATGTCAAAGAATCTGAATGGGCGGCTTGGATTCAAGCGGTGGCTGCAACGAATGTGGACGGGTCTGAGAGTAGTCGGTCGAGTTCTTCGGCGGGGGTGCGCCAGCCGAATCGTTTGCGGG
>NZ_JBMIOP010000216.1:0-9356 GCF_049197365.1 Mycobacterium sp. THU-M104 | reverse complement strand
AAAGTAGCGCTGAGCACAGTCTCGACGCCGCCAGCGCAGACTCGGCACCCGCGGCGTCTGGTAACAACCCCCGACGAACTTACGGGCGAGACCACTTGGTCTCCCTGTGGCAGGCACGACAATGGGCTTCAAGGTAGTGGGACGACGTGGCGAGAGCTCAGTGAACTACCCCCTCAGCAGAAGGGCGCGAACCAGCGGACGGGGTCCGATCGATCGGAGCAGTTCACTGGCTGGACGTGTGCGCACCCGTAACGGCCACCAGAACCAGCGCCCGAGCAGGGTAGCGATGGACGGGATCATCAGCGAGCGCACGATCAGCGTGTCGACGAGCAGGCCCAGGCCGATGGTGGTGCCGCCCTGCTTGAGCGTGTACAGCTCATTGACCCCCAACGAGGCCATGGTGAAGGCGAACACCAGGCCGGCTGCGGTCACCACGCCGCCGGTGCCGCCCACGGAGCGGATGATGCCCGTCTTGATGCCTGCGCGGATTTCTTCCTTGAACCGCGAGACCAGCAACAGGTTGTAGTCGGATCCCACGGCCAGCAGGATGGTGACAGAGAAAGGCAGCACAATCCAATGCAATTCCAGGCCGACGAGGTGCTGCCAGATCAGTACGGACAGCCCGAAGCCCGTCGCCAGCGACAGCACCACGGTGCCGACAATCACCATGGAGGCGACGAGCGCGCGTGTGATGACCAGCATGACGACGAATATCAGGATCAGCGCTGCCATCGCCTCGGTCATCACGTCGTATTTAGTGGACTCCTCAATATCTTTGTATGCCGCGGCTGTGCCGCCAAGGTACAATTTCGAGCTGGCCAACGGCGTTTCTTTCACCGCCTCGCGCGCGGCTTTGAGTTCTGCGTCGACATGTGAAATTGCGTCGGGGCTCGCTGGGTCGATGTCATGCGTGATGATCATTCTGGTGGACTTGCCGTCAGGCGAGACCAAAAGTCTTAGGCCTGTCTGAAAATCCGGACTGTCGAATACCTCTGGCGGAATGTAGAAGAATCCGTCGATTTTGGCCTTGTCGAAAAATTTGCCCATGAGTGTGCTGGTGTCGGTCATACGATCCATCTGAGTAACCAGGCCCGAGAAGCTGCTGTAAAGGGTGAGGAACGTGGTCTGCATCGACTTCGCGACGGCGATCAACGGTGGGATCAACGCGACCAACTTACGGGACGCATCAGCGCTGTCTTGGAGATCTTTGGCGAGAGCACGAAAGTTCGCGGCGAGTTTGTCGAAACCGTCCAACGCGTCGAAGATGGAGCGTAAAGACCAGCACATGGGGATGTCAAAGCAATGCTTTTCCCAGTAGAAATAGCTGCGGATCGGCCGCCAGAAATCGTCAAAATCTGCTATGCGATCACGTATTTGATCCGTAATGGCAGCCGTGTCAGCTGTGACTCGCGCACTGTCGCTTATCGAATCAGTTAGCTCTTGTTGCACCGTGTACTGGTGCTCTAAAGTCGCGATCTGCATACCGAGGTCGTCGCGGCTGAGCTTGAGAATGTCGTCGAGACGATCTTTCAGATATCGCAGGTTCTCCCGAATGGGAACCGGCTGCATGCTGATCGCGAACGGTATCGTTCCGTGCTCGATGTTGTATCCCAGTGGACGGGTGATGCTTTGCACCCGCGCGATGCCCGGCACCCGGAAGATCTGTTGGGCGATCCTGTCCAAGTCGAGCATATCCGCCGGATTGCGCAGGTCGTGATCGGCTTCGACCAGCAAAAGATCGGGATTCAGCCTGGCGTGGGTGAAATGCTGAGTGGCAGCCTGGTCGCCGACATTGGACACCAGGCTCGCCGGTACGTAGTAACGGTCGTCGTAGTTGGTGCGGTATCCCGGCAGCGTCACCCCACCCACGATCGAGACGACCACAGCGCTGGCCAGGATCGGCACGGGCCAGCGGACGGTCGCCGTCGCCAGGCGCCGCCAGCCGTGGATATTCATTTTTCGCTTGGCGTCGAGCAGACCGAAACGCCCGCCGATGACGATCAGAGCGGGAACCAATGTCACCGAGGCCGCGATCACCACGAACAACGCCACTGCGCACGGAACCGCCAAAGTATTGAGATAGGGCAGCCGCACCAACCGCAGACAGAGCATGGCGCCGGCAACGGTGAACCCTGAGCCCAAAACGACGTGGACTACGCCACGATATGTCGTATAAAAAGCCGTCTCGCGGTCCTCGCCGCTTTGGCGGGCCTCGTGATAGCGGCCGAGAAAAAATATTGCGTAATCCGTGCCCGCGGCGATTGCCAGCGACATGAGCAGACTGACCGCGAAGGTCGTGAAGCCGATCAGATGAAAGCTGCCGATGTAGGCGACGACTCCGCGCGCCGAGGCCAATTCGATGAAGATCACGGCCAACACGATCAGCACGGTGACAATCGAGCGATAAACGATCAGCAACATGAGCGTCGCCACGCCGATCGTTATCGCCGTCCGCTTCGCCAGACCCCTGTCGCCGGCTTCCGTGGTGTCGGTGGTCAACGGCGCCTGACCTGTGACATACGCCTTGACTCCCGCCGGCGGATGTGAGTGCGCCACGATGTCTTCCACGGAATGCACCGACTCGTCCGCCCTCGTCGAGCCTTGGTCGCCAGCAAGGTTGAGTTGCACGTAAGCGGCTTTGCTGTCGGCGCTCTGTTCACCCCCGGCCGTGACCAATTCGCCCCAGTAGTTCTGCACCTTCTCCACATGCTTGGTGTCACGCTCGAGTTGGCGTACCAGATCGTCGTAGAAGCGGCGCGCTGCATCGCCCAGCGGCTGGTCGCCCACCAGCACCACCATTGCGACGCTGTCGGAATCAAACTCATGAAATACCTTGCCCATTTGCTTCATCGCGATCAGCGACGGCGCATCCTTGGGCAACAACCCCACCGAGTTTTCCCGTTCGACCACGTCCAGCCGCGGTACGAGGACGGTGACGGCGACCGTCAAAGCCAGCCAGCCCATGACGATCGGCACCGCCAGCCGACGGATCGCCCGGGCGATAAAAGGCCGTTCGCCGTTACCGCCGTTCATGCGGCCTTGTCCAGGCAGAAAACCTGAGCGTTGAGGCCGTGTGCGGATTGTTGATCTCTCACGATGCCGTTCACGACAATCCGGCAACCGATTGTGTCGCTGTCACCCTGGGCCACCACGTTGGTGAACACCCCGGGCAGGGTTGTGGTCACCGTGTACGACCATGGGAGCGTGGTGAAATTGGCCTGCTGCGGTTGTGCGTCCGCGTCCAGATAATTGACAACTCCGGCAGTGCCCGGGGGGCCGGTGACCTCATAAGTGACGTTCTTGACGTTGATCGGCACAATCTTTTCGACCGGGCCGGCTTCGGACAGACGGTGCGAGCCGAAGATTCCCTGTAACCGGTAGGCCACAAATCCCCCGACGGACACGACCACGACGATCACCAGCGGAATCCATATACGCTTGAGGACGCCCAGCAACATCGCACCGCCCTTTCACTCGTGTTCCATCTAGCCAGATCAACATGAGGCCATATCGCCGCATGGCCGCTACCAGGCAGATCTCTGCTGGAAGGCGCCGCCAATCCCCAGGCGTGGCACTGTCAGCAAGCAATACAGAATGCAAATCACGAGGGAACGCAATCGGGGCGCTGGCGGATTCCCTGGCCAAAAGTTCCACACGGCTGAAGAAACGCGGATCGATTGTCGAAATCCCAATCTGCGCATGGCGCGAAAAAACGCCCAGCGAGCGAACGGTCCGGTGCTGCCACGACTGCATATTGTCGCTGGGGACTGCCGGTCGCAGACAGAGCGAGCTTAACCTAGGAATTTGACAACCAGGATAACGCGCTGGTTACCATCTTCTCGTGGCGACGACACTGGGAGAATTTCTTCGTGCGCGCCGCGAGGCGACAACGCTCCGGCCCGGGTGCGATGGCGAGTCGCGCAGGCGGCGGCGCACGCCCGGGTTGCGCCGCGAGGAGGTGGCCGCGCGGGCGGGGATCAGCCCTGACTACTACGCGCGGTTGGAGCAGGGACGAGAAAAGCATCCGTCAGTTCAGGTGTTGGAAGCCTTGGTGATTGCGCTGAGTCTGTCTCCCGACGAGGCGGACTATCTGTACGACCTCGCGATCCCGCAACACCGATGCCGGAAAGAGCTCGGTTCGCAACAAGGCCCCGTCGAGTATCTCCTTCTACTCATGGAGGCGTGGACGCTCGGTCCGGCCTACATCGTCAACCGTCGATGCGACGTGCTGGCCGAAAACCCGCACGCGTCGCTGCTCTTCAGCAAATTCAAGATCACTGGAAATATCCTGCGCATACTTTTCCTGGATCCCGAGGCGAAAAACTTCTGGGTGAATTGGGAATCCTACGCCAAAACCGTCGTCGCCACGGTGCACCGTACAGTAGGCGTAGATGTTGATGAGCCAGATGTGGCCGAAATAATCCTCGAACTTTCGAAAGTGAGCAGCGACTTCGTCCGGCTATGGAAAAGCCACGATGTCGGCTTGGCCGGTGGCAGAGTAAAGCAGTTCAGGCACCGCGATTTCGGTGACATTGAGTTTGACTATGAGCTACTCTCTGCCGCGAGTGCGCCAGGACAATTCCTGGTAATCCATAGGAGTAGGAAAAACAGCGCTTCCTTGTCAACCGGGCAATCGACGTGCGGGAGACATGTCGGCACGCGCCTTTAGCAGGGCGTGGTGCTCGGCACGATCCCGCATGGGGAAAGCACGGCGCCGACGCGGGCTAAGAACATCACTGGGTGGTGTCGGCCGCGTGGTCAGGAAGCCAACATCGCCGAGCGCCGGCGCAGCCGGCGCGTGCAGAGCGCACCATCGCGACGGTGTCCAGCCCATAGAGGGCGCCGGCCCCGTGCTCATCGGCGTTGGAGAAGTTCGCCGCGTCGGCCCGCGCCACCCGTCCAGATTCGCATGACACCCGCGACATCCCGGCCTCGGCCGCCGAATGGCTGACGCCCGGGTGGCGCTGGGGCAGTTCCGCGGCGGTTCCGGGTCGCACCAGTGGCATCCTGGCCGGGTGGGCCTCATTTTCCGGCTGGCGGAGCTGCTGATCGTGATCCTGCCGCTGGCGGGCGTGGTCGTCGCCGCGGTGAAGGCGTTCGCGGCCAACAGGCAGCGTACCGAAGCCCCGCGGGACGGGGCACGAGGCGACGCGGATGCGGCGACCCGCCCCGCGTCCGGTACCAGCCAGGCCGCGCAGTGGCGGATGCTGCGGCGGGTCATCGCCGAACACACCCGCACCGACGCCCGCTGGCTCGACTACGAACTCGACGTCGCGAAGCTGCTGGACTTCCCGGTCATGACCGACATGCGAGACCCGCTCACCGTCGAGTTCCACAAGGCCAAACTCGGTGCCGACCTGTTGCGTCCGGTCAAAGCCGAGGACCTGCTCGACGACCCGGAGGCCGCCGCGCTTTACCGGGGCGCCGTCGAGGACTACGTGACCGCGTTCCAGATCGCCGAGGCCGAGGCGAAGCGGCGACGCCGCAACGACTTCTCCCCAGCCGACCAGCAACGCATCGCGCGTGCCCAGAGCCTGCTGCGGGTCGCCTCGGACCGGGCCGCGTCGCCGCAGGAGCGGCAGAACGCCTACGAACGGGCCGGCAGGGAACTCGACGGCCTCATCGTGCTGCCGGCCTCGACGCAGGCCGGCATCGAGCGGGGGATCGCCGGTCAGCTGGAGGGGTAAAGGGCACTTCGCGCCGTCGACCGATGCCTTTGGGCCCTTATCCGCGCAGGCCGGTTCCCGACATCATGGCGGCAGCGATCCACCAACGATCCCTCAGGAGCACACGATGATCGAATACGACTTGGACACCGAGCATTCCATCCTGGAGGTGCGACCGAAGTCAGCCCTGGACAAAGCGGATTTCGTTGAACTCGCCAAGGCCGTCGACCCGCAGATCGAGGCCCATGGCGACCTCGCCGGCCTCGTCATCAGCGCCCCGTCGTTTCCGGGGTGGGACAGTTTCGGATCGATGGTCACCCACTTCCGCTTCGTGCGCGACCATCACCGGCACGTGAAGAAGATCGCGCTGGTCACCGACTCGCCCCTCGGCAACGTCGCCGAGCACCTCACTTCCCATTTTGTGTCCGCCGAGATCCGGCACTTCCCGGGCGGGCAGCTGGACCAGGCGCGGCAGTGGATCGTCAACGGCTCCTGACCGAGACTCACGGGCAGGTGTAGCCGCCGTCGATCACGATGTCGGAGCCGGTCATGTAGCTGGATGCCTCGCTGGCCAGGTAAAGGTAGAGGCCGGTGAGCTCATCGGGCCGGCCGATACGTCCGAGCGGTATCTTCGGTTCCCACTGCCGGTGGTACTCGGCCAGCGGCTCGACCAGTTCGGTGCGGATATAGCCGGGACTGACGCTGTTCACCCGGATGTTGTGGGGAGCCAGCTCGACGGCCATGGCCTTGGTCAGATGGATGACGGCGGCCTTGGAGGTGCAGTAGTGGCCCACCAACTGCGGAACGTTGATGATGTGGCCCGACATCGAGGCCGTGGTGATGATGACCCCGCCCCGGCCCTGGCGGACCATCGTGCGCGCTGCCGCCTGGGCCGTGAGGAACACGCCGGTCACATTGGTGTCCTGGATGCGCTGGAACTCCTCCGGCGCCATGTCCAGCAGCGCCTGCACCGAGACGAGGCCGGCATTGCAGACCGCGATGTCGACGCCGCCCAACTCCGCGGTGACCCGGTCCAGCATCGCGCTCACCTGATCCGGCCGGGTCACGTCGCATGGGACGGCCACGACGTGGCCCGCAGCGGCGAGGTCGGCGGCCGCCCTCTCCAGCGGTTCGGTATGCCTTGCCGCGACGGCCACCCGGGCGCCGGCCTGCAGATAGGCCAGCGCCACGTGTCTGCCGATGCCGCTGGACGCCCCCGTCACCAGGGCCGTCTTGCCACGCAGATCGAACAAGTCCAACACGGTCATACGATTCCCCGTTCCAACGAGTGTCCGGTCACCGAAACACGTTCTAGTCTGTCCGCCATGGGCAAATTCAGCAGGGCCGAAGTCGAGCAAGCCGTCCGGGACTACACCACCGTCATCGAGGGCTGCAGTGCTTCGGGCGACTGGCGTTCCTTTGCCGACCTCTTCACCGAGGACGTCCTTTACACCGAACACCACTATGGGGTGTTCCGCGGACGCGAGGCGGTGCGGGACTGGATCGTCGCGCTGATGGCACCCTTCCCGCACGTGCGCTTTCCCAACGACTGGATCGCCTATGACGAGGACAACGACGCCGTCGTCGTCATGATCAAGAATCTGCTCGACCACCCCACGGACCTCGAGGGGGAACCGTTCTGGTTTCCGAACTGGACCCGGTTGGTCTACGCCGGCGACGGCCTGTTCTCCAGCGAGGAGGACATCTACAACCCCAACCGTGACGCGCCCGGGGTGATCGCGGCCTGGATGCAGGCCGGCGGCCAGTTGGCCTCGACCCAAATCCTGCAGCCCGGCGCCTGACCGGATGTGGCCAACCAAGCCCTGACCCCGGGGCGTCCCGCCGGGCTTGGCAGACTGTGCGCATGGCACAGATAACCTTGCACGGAAACGCGATCAACACCGTCGGCGAGCTGCCCGCTGTCGGGTCCCCGGCCCCGACCTTCAACCTGACCGGTGGTGATCTGGGTTCGGTTACCAGCGCGCAGTTCCACGGTAAACCCCTGGTGCTGAACGTCTTTCCGTCCGTGGACACCCCGGTGTGCGCGACGAGCGTGCGGAAGTTCAACGAGCGCGCCGCCGCGGGCGGGGCCACCGTGGTGTGCGTGTCCAAGGACCTGCCGTTCGCGTTCTCGCGGTTCTGCGGCGCCGAGGGCATCGAGAACGTCAAGACGGCATCGGCGTTCCGGGACAGCTTCGGCGAGGATTACGGCGTCACCATCACCGACGGGCCGATGGCCGGGCTGCTGGCCCGCGCCGTCGTCGTGGTCGGCGCGGACGGCAACGTCGCCTACACCGAATTGGTGCCCGAGATCGGGCAGGAGCCCGACTACGACGCCGCGCTCGCGGCGGCGGGCTGACCGCCCGGCGCATCGCGGACCGGCTCAGTCTTCGGCCGGCCCGAGCCGTTCCGTCGTGGCCGCCAGCACCGAGCGGCACCCCGCCCCCGTCCGTTCGATGATCTCGGTGGCCGGTGCGATGTCATCGATGCGCCCGGCGACCTGACCGGTGTCGGCGACGCTGGCGTCCATGTCACCGTCGAAGTAGGGCCGCTGGACACGTTGCAGTGCCGCCGCGCCTTCGGCAGGAGTTTTCGGCCTATCTGGGACTGCACGTCCGCACCCAGGCCGATGGGGTCGATCGGCTGGACTTGCAGCCAGCGCGTGAGTGCTGGCTGCATCGTCAGGACGTCGATGAGTCGTCGAAGTCCAGCCGTAGTGCATCAGCACACAAGCGGCGAGGCCGCAGACATCCGTCCTCGCGGAGGTCCGTGGCGCGCATCAAAGCCCGACGCACAGCGCGGGCCACGATGCGACCCAGCCGCTCGGCGCGAACTTCCACGACCGACCAGCCCACGGCGACAGCCGCATGAGTGAGTGCCTATCGAGACAGCCGGCGGGCACGAGGAATCCCCGCAGTTTCACTGCGGGGAGGACGTCAAGAAGCGAATGCCGGTGGCGGCGAGCAGGTCGGCCACGGCCGGGTCGCGATTCATCAGCAGCGCGATGTTGGCGCCGACCGCACGCTCGGTCAGGGCACGCACCCGGTGCAGATCGGCACGGCCCTGCTCGAAGGTGGTCTCGATGACGCCCAGCGCGCCGGCGTTCGACACCGCCGCGGCCAGTCGGGCGCCGGCGATGTAGGTCATCGGGGCCTGCAGGATCGGGATGTCGATCCGTGCGAGCTCGCAGACGCGGTTGGTGGTGCTCACGAGCGGCGCGGCTCCCGCCCTTCGATGAGGTCGCGGAAGCGTTCCGCGGGATAGGCGCAGGCGCCCAGGCGGGTGATCCGTCCGGCCAGCGCCTTGTCCGAGGTGACAACCCGGATGCCGTCCGGTCGCGCGTCGGCCCCCACCAGCCGCACGATCTCGTCGTCGGCCGAGTTCGCCGCCGCCCGCGGGGCATGCGCGACCTGGACGACCGACGCGGCGATCGCCCTGGCCGGCGGCCGCTCGAACACCACCGTGACGTTCTCTTCCCGGGTCGACGCCCACCGGTCGAGACTGTCCACCAGCGCCACCATGGCGCGGCCGCGGTCCTTCCACCAGCCGTCTGGACGGCTCCCGATCACGTTCATCCCGTCGACGATCCAGCGCACAAGGCACACGTTAGGGGAGAGATCATTTCCAGAACAGCGACACGAGGCCCAGAACCACCAGCGAGGTCAGCGAGAGTGGTTGCGGCCACGGCTG
>NZ_JBMIOP010000168.1:0-2383 GCF_049197365.1 Mycobacterium sp. THU-M104 | reverse complement strand
ACCACGTGAAAACTTTATTCGCAGTTGCCGGGTCAGCCGGCCGATGTGTTGAAGGAGGTGGGGCGTGTCCTTCGTAACGGCACGACCGGAAATGCTGACCGCCGCGGCGGGAAGCTTGTCGACCATCGGATCCTCGATGGCGTCCAACAATGCAGCGGTGGAGGGGCCGACCACCGGCGTCCTGCCTCCGGCGGCAGACCAGGTGTCGGCGCTGTTGGCCACCCACTTCGCCGCGCACGGGTTGGCTTACCAGACCATTGCGTTGATGGCCAACCAGATTCATGAAGCTTTCGTGAGCGCCCTGTCCACCGGCGGCACGTCCTATACGGTGACCGAGGCGGCGAACGTGGCAGCGGCCGGCTAGGAACAGGCTGCCACCGTGTTCTTCTCGTTCCTCCCCCCCGAAGTCATCTCCGGGATGATGTACACCGGTCCGGGCTCGGGTCCGCTGGTGGCCGCGGCGTCGTCCTGGGAGTCGCTGGCCGGTGACTTGTATGCGACCGCGGGTTCCTATCAGTCGGTGATCGTGACCCTCACCAGCGGATGGACGGGTCCGTCGGCGATGGCGATGACGGCCGCGGCCGCGCCCTACGTGTCGTGGATGGGCGCCACGGCGGCGGCGGCGGCGGAGGCCAGCGCGCAGGCCGGCGCGGCGGTGGCCGCCTACGAGACGGCGTTCGCCGTGACGGTGCCCCCGCCGGTGATCGCGACCAACCGGGCGGTGCTCGCGGCGTTGATCGCGACCAACATCTTCGGCCAGAACACTCCGGCGATCGCGGCGACCGAGGGCGACTATCTGGAGATGTGGGCCCAGGACGTGGCCGCGATGAACGGCTACCTCGCCTCGGCGGCCAGTGCGCTGAAGATGCCGGGGTTCAGCGTGCCGCCGGTGATGACGAACCCGGCCGCCGGGTTCGCGCCGCTGCTGACCAGCTCCGGGTCCGGTGTGCTGGCATCGTTGACCACGCTCGGTGCCGAGGTGCAGGCGGCGATGGGCTCGCTGACCACGTCGGCCCCGGTGGCCGCGCTGCTCAACGCCACCGGCCTGAATTCGCTGACGAGCGGCGCCGGCCTGACCGAGTCCTCGATCTACCCGCTCGAAGCCGGGTACTACGCGGTCATGATGGGCAGCTACCCGGCGCGCATGTTCATGAGCATGGGCAAATCGGCCGGTTCCACGGGGATGGGCGGCTTGACCGGCAGCGAGGGGCTGCTCGACAGCATCGGCCAGTTCGTCAGCACGAAGATGCAAACGGTGGTCGGCGGTATCACCAATCAACTCAGGACCTGGGGATCGAGCGTGTCGGCCCAGTTGGCGTCCGCCTCGAAGTTGGGGGGGCTCTCGATCCCGCCCGGATGGTCCGCGGCCGCGGGAGAGATCAGCCGCGCCGCGCCGGTGCTGCCGCAGACCACCGTCGCCAGCCCGGCCATGGCGCAGGCCTCGGCCCTGCCCAACAGTCCGTTCACCCAGGCGCTGATGGGCTCCCTGAGCGGGCGCGGCATGGGCAGCGTCATCGGCAAGGTGCCGGCGAAGATCCTGCCCCGCTCACCGGCCGGCGGCTGACCGGTAGGCCTCACCGGTCGGCGCCTGACCTGAAGGCGCCCGAGTGTCATGCCGGCGTGGCGCTCGCCGCCCGGCGCCACGCTCGCGTGACGCTCGGCATTCGCGCAAGTCGGGCGACTCGCGCGAACGTCAGGCTCCCGCCCGGACTTCGCGGGCCGCAGCCACCATGTTGCGCAGCGACGCGGTCGCCTCGTCGGCCGAACGCGTCTTCAGCCCGCAGTCGGGGTTGACCCAGAGTCGCTGTGCCGGAAGCGCTTTCAACGCGGCCCGTAGCGACTCGGCCATCTCGCCGGTGCTGGGCACCCGCGGCGAGTGGATGTCGTAGACGCCGGGCCCCACACTGTTGGCGAAACCGACCGCGTTGAGGTCGTCGAGCACCTCCATGTGTGAGCGTGCCGCCTCGATGGACGTGACGTCGGCGTCCAGATCCGAGATCGCCCCGATCACCTCGCCGAATTCCGAGTAGCACAGGTGGGTGTGGATCTGCGTCGAGTCGGCGACACCGGAGGTGGCCACGCGGAAAGACCCGATGGCCCAACGCAAGTACTCGTCCTGATCTGCGCGCCGCAGCGGCAGCAGTTCCCGCAGCGCGGGCTCGTCGACCTGGATGATCGAGATGCCGGCGGCTTCCAGGTCGACCGTTTCGTCGCGGATGGCCAGCGCCACCTGGTTGGCCGTCTCGGCCAGCGGCTGGTCGTCACGGACGAACGACCACGCCAGGATCGTGACCGGGCCGGTCAGCATGCCCTTGACCGGTTTGTCGGTCAGCGACTGCGCGTAGGTGATCCACTCGACCGTCATCGCCCGGGGCCGGGACAC
>NZ_JBMIOP010000130.1:0-12094 GCF_049197365.1 Mycobacterium sp. THU-M104 | reverse complement strand
GTAGCGCTGAGCACAGTCTCGACGCCGCCAGCGCAGACTCGGCACCAGCGGCGTCTGGTAACAACCCCCGACGAACTTACGGGCGAGACCACTAGCTACCCAGGACGTTGACCCCCCATTGAAACACCGGGGGCAGCAGGGCGGCCGCCGGCACGATCGCGCGACGCGCGGTGCGGGGCGCGCCGGCCAACACCAGTGCGCGCGTGAGCAGCCGGTAATCGCGGGTGATCCGGTGCCATGCGGCCTCGTACGACGCGGGTGTGTCGGCGGCGACGGCGTCGATGACGGCGGCCGCCTGCTTGATGGCGAGGCTGATGCCCTCGCCGGTCAGCGCGTCCTCGTAGCCGGCCGCGTCCCCGACCAACAGCACGCGCCCGGCGACCCGGCGCGAAACCACTTGGCGCAGTGGGCCGCAGCCGCGCGCGGGCCCTCGATCGGCGGGTGCCAAGCGACGGGCCAGCTCCGGGAACCAGGCCAGGTCGGGCCGCCCGCGGGACAGGATCGCGACGCCGACCAGGTCCGGTTCGACCGGCGTCACGTATGCCTCACCCCACCGCGACCAGTGCACTTCGACGAACTCCGACCACGCCGGCACGCGGAAATGCCGGCGGACACCGTAGCGGCGCGGCGTCCCGGCCGTCGCGCTGATCCCCACCGCGCGGCGGACCGTCGAATGCAGCCCGTCGGCCGCCACCAACCACTTCGCGCGCACGCCGGCGGCCATCACCCCACGCCCGTCCTGGTCGACGGCCGTCACCCGCGCCGAAAGCCACTCGGTGTCCTGTTCCTTGGCGCGGGCAGCCAACTCCGCGTGCAACGTGGTGCGCCGCACGCCCCGTCCGGGACCGTTGCGGAACCGGGCCTGTGCCCGATGACGGTCGCTCACGTAGGCGATCCCGCGGAACGGCATGCCGGCCGGGTCGACACCGAGCGAGGTCAGCTCGGACAGCCCGCCGGGCATCAATCCCTCGCCGCAGGCCTTGTCGACGGGGCCTTCCCGGGGCTCGACCACGACCACCGACAGCCCGCGCCGGCGCGCGTGTAACGCCGTCGCGAGGCCCGCCGGGCCGCCGCCGATCACGAGCACGTCGGCGTCATAGTCGCTCATGTGTAGCCCAGGGCGGTGTTTTCCACGTGCAGACGCACCCGCAGCAATGCCGCGTTGGCCACGGTGAACAGCACCGCGGTCACCCACGCGGTGTGCACCAGCGGCAGCGCGATCCCCTCGGTCACCACTGCAACATAGTTGGGGTGATGAAGCCACCGGTACGGCCCCTCGCGCACCAGCGGCACATCCGGCACCACGATGACCCGGGTGTTCCACCGGGGGCCCAGGGTGGCGATGCACCACCAGCGCAGCCCCTGGCTGAGCGCCACCATGCCCAGCATCGGCCAGCCCAGCCACGCGAGGAACGGCCGATGCAGCGCCCACGGTTCGACGACGCAGCCCACCAGCAGCGCTGTGTGGATGACCATCATCAGCATGTAGTGCGGCCGGCCGAACTCCTTGGCGCCCCGGGCGAACGACCATTCGGCGTTGCGCTTGGACACCAGCAGCTCCGCCAGGCGTTCCAGTCCGACCGCCAGGATCAGCAGGTAATACATGCGACTACTATCCCGCGACCGGGCTCCGTGGCCAACGGGCGGCATCTGCGCTCACATCTGGGCTCACGATGCCGCCGCGGGATCAGTTCAGCGGCGTGCCCGGCACCCGCGCCGAACGCTGTGCGGCCGCTAGGGTGGTCAAGTATGCGGACCCTGGTCACCGGTGCCACCGGTTGTGTGGGGTCGCGGCTTTTCACGGCGCTGTCGGCACATCAGCACCACGTCGCGGCGGCCTCCCGTAATCCGGCGCACCTGAAGCGTCTGGGGTGGTACGCGGACGTGACGGCCGTCACCCTGGATGCCTCGGATCCCGCCTGGGCGAAGGTGCGCCCCGCATGAGCGGGCCGGTCGCACCCGCCGGCTCCGTCGCCGAGCTGCGCCGCGCGATAACCAATGTCGCTGTGCCCCAGAATGAACCGCCCGGGGTCGTGCGGCGCCGCCGCGTCGTCGTGAGCGTCACGCTCGTCGTCGGTGCGGCGGTGCTGGGGTTCTCGCTGCGGCGCCACCCGGGCGAGTCCAGCTTCTACTGGCTCACCCTGGCGCTGGCCGCGGTGTGGACGGTCGGCGGGTTCCTTTCAGGGCCGCTGCATCTGGGCGGTATCCGCTGGCGCGGGCGTAACCAGCGCCCGGTCATCACCGGTACGATGATCGGCCTGCTGATCGGCGCCGTGTTCGTGCTGGGCGGGCTGGTCGCCAGGGAGATCCCGCCGGTCGCAGAGCTGATCACCCGGGTGCTGCTGTTCGCCCACGGGTCCTATCTGTTCATCGTCGTGATCATCGTCGTCAATGCGGTGGCCGAGGAGATCTTCTTCCGCGGCGCGCTCTACAGTGCGCTGGGCCGTCACCGCCACCCGGTTTTCGTCTCGACCCTGCTGTACACGATCGCGACCATGGCCAGCGGCAACCCGATGCTCGGATTCGCCGCGATCATCCTCGGGACGGTGTGCGCCTTCGAGCGCCGGGCCACCGGCGGTGTCCTCGCGCCGGTGCTGAGCCACGTCGTCTGGGGCCTCATCATGGTGCTCGCTCTGCCGCCGATGTTCGGCGTCTTGTGACGCCGGTTCACCGCGCCGAGTCGACGACCCGGCGGGCCAGGCGGGCCAGGGCCGCCGCGTGCGCGGGCCGCATCAGCAACCAGTACAGCCGCCCGACTATGCCGCTCGGCAGGAAGACCGCCCGCTGCGTGTACGTGCTGGCGCCGTCGTCGTTCGGTGTCACCGAGATCTCGAGCCACGCCCGCCCCGGTAGCCGTCTGGTCCCCCGCAGCCGCAGCAGCCGACCGGGTTCGCGTTCGGCCACCACCCACTGTCGGCGATCGCCCACGACGTCCTCGGTCGCCCGCCACAGGTCGTCGGGGGCGGCCCCGGTCACGGCCGTGCGCACGTCGGCGTAGACGACCTCCCCGGCCCAGTCGGGGTCGCTGGGCAGCGCCTCGGCGGGCGCGGAGCGCAGCGAGTCCCAGGTGGCGTCGGTCAGGCCCCGCTTCGCGCGGTCGAGTGCGAGAGCGACGGCGCGACGGTAGTCGGTGAGTCCGCCCGGTGGCGGGGCGATGAAGCCGTCGATGTCGTGGTTGCGCATCACCGCGTCGCATTCCAGCGACTCGATCAGCGGCCGCGCCAGTCCTGGCGGGATCGGCGTCACGGCCCCCACCCACAGGCTGGCGATGGTGGGTGTCAAGAACGGCAGCACGATCAACCGGCGCGGCCACAGGCCGGCCACCTGTGCGTAAACCCGCATCATGTCGCCGTATTCCAGGACGTCGGGTCCGCCGATGTCCCAGGTGCGCGACCCCTCCTCCGCGGGCACCGGGGCCGTCGCCGCGGCCGCCAGGTAGTGCAGCACGTCGCGCACCGCGATGGGCTGGATCTTGTTGTGCACCCACTTGGGCGTGGTCATGACGGGCAGCCGGTCGGTGAGGTGCCGGATCATCTCGAAGGACGCCGATCCCGATCCGACGACCACCCCGGCCTGCAGGACCACGGTCTGGACTCCGGAGTCGATCAGCGCCTCGCCCACGGCTTTTCGTGACTCGAGATGCGGCGAGAGCTTGCGACCCTCCGGATGCAAACCGCTCAGGTACACCATCCGCCGCACCCCGGCCCGACGAGCGGCCGCCACGACGTTGTTCACGGCGCGGGATTCCTCGGTCGCGAAATTCTTCGACGTGCCCATCGAATGGACCAGGTAGTACACGACGTCCATCCCGTCGAATGCCGCGATCAGCGACCCGACGTCGCCCAGGTCGCCGCGCACCACCTCGGCTTTTTCCGGGGCCTGTGTCCGCCAGGGCGCGTCGGCCAGCCTGTCCGGGTCGCGGGCCAATGCGCGCACCCGATGGCCTTCGTCGAGCAGTCGCGGAACCAAGCGGGCGCCGATGTAGCCGGTCGCCCCGGTCACCAGGCAGCGCACCTGTTCAGCCATCGATTCTCCGTTTCCACACCGGGCATTCGGACCTCATGAAGCCAAGGATTGCCGCTTCCGGTGGCGGTCAGCGGTCGCTGAACTGAGCAGCGCGGCGCTCCTGGAAGGCCGTCGCACCCTCGATGAAGTCATGCGACCGCAGCAGGAGGGCCTGCCCGTCGGATTCACGCTTCAGGGTCGGCTCCAGTTCGGTCAGCGTGGCGGCGTTGATGGAATCCTTGGTCTTGGCAAAGGCCACGGCCGGACCGGCCAGCAGCCTCGAGACCACCGTGTCGACCTCGGCGTCGAATTGGTCCGCCGGGTACACCGCCGAGACCAGGCCCCAGGACAACGCGTCGGCGGCCGGCAACCGCTCGGCCAGCAGCGCCATGCGCATAGCGCGGACCCGCCCGATCGCCGCGGCGACCAACGCCGACGCCCCGCCGTCGGGCATCAGTCCGATCCGCGTGAAGGCGAGCATGAAAAACGCTGTCTCGCAAGCCAATACGATATCGCAGGCCAGCGCCAGCGACACGCCGACTCCGGCCGCCGGCCCGTGCACCACGGCTACGACGGGCCGTGGCAGCGCGATGATCGCCCGCACGGCGCGGTTCGCCTGCTCGAGAACCTCGGTTCCCGGGCCCGCGCCTGCCAGGTCCTCGGCGCCCATGCCGGCACCAGAACAGAAGCCGCGGCCCGAACCGCCCAGGCGCACCACCTTGACCCGGGGATCGGTGGCCGCGCGCTCCATCGCGTCGGCGATCCCGGCCAGCACCGGGGTGGTCAGCGAGTTGAGGCTCTCGGGCCGGTCGATCGTGATCGACAGCACGCCGCCGGACAGCGCGACGGCAAGACCTGCGACAGGTGCCAGTGTGTCGATGCCGGGTTCCATGAAGCCACCCTAGGTGACCGGGGTGCGCGGCCCTCGAGGGCGGCTGCGAAGATGCCAACGGCCGGTAGTTCGACCTGACCGCCGGCCGCCGGGCGTCGGAGCGGACGAAAGGTCGGTGCGTCGTGGCTGGACCACTGAGTGGATTGCGTGTCGTCGAGTTGGCCGGCATCGGGCCCGGCCCTCATGCGGCGATGATCCTGGGTGACCTGGGCGCCGACGTGGTGCGCATCGACCGGCCCCCCCGGGACGGGTCCGGTCTCGGCGGTGTCGCGAAAGACGCCATGATGCGTAACCGGCGCGTGGTGACTGCGGACCTGAAGTCCGAGGCGGGACGAGACCTGGTGCTCGGACTCGTCGCGAAGGCCGACGTCCTGATCGAGGGCTACCGTCCCGGCGTGACGGAGCGGCTCGGCCTGGGGCCCGAGCAGTGCGCGCAGGTCAACGAGAGGCTTGTCTACGCCCGGATGACGGGCTGGGGGCAGACCGGCCCGCGCAGCCAGCAGGCCGGGCACGACATCAACTACATCTCGCTCAACGGCATCCTGCACGCCATCGGCCGGGCCGGCGAGCGGCCGGTGCCGCCGCTGAACCTGGTTGGTGACTTCGGTGGTGGGTCGATGTTCCTGCTGGTCGGCATCCTGTCGGCGTTGTGGGAGCGGCAGAGTTCGGGCAAGGGACAGGTCGTCGACGCCGCGATGGTCGACGGCTCGAGCGTGCTCGTCCAGATGATGTGGCAGATGCGCGCCTCGGGCATGTGGTCGGACACCCGCGGCACCAACCTGCTCGACGGCGGCGCGCCGTATTACGACACCTACGAATGCGCCGACGGGCGCTACGTTGCCGTCGGGGCCATCGAGCCCCAGTTCTACGCCGCCCTGCTGGCCGGACTGGGTCTAAAGGGTGCGGACCTGCCCGCGCAGAACGACGTCGGCCGCTGGCAAGAGTTGCGGGCGGTATTCGCCGAGACGTTCGCCGGTCGCGACCGGGATCACTGGGCGAAGGTGTTCGCCGAATCGGATGCCTGCGTGACGCCGGTGCTGGCGTTCGGTGAGGTGCAGACCGAACCGCACCTCACCGAGCGCAACACGTTATACGAGGTCGGTGACGGTCCAGGAGGCGGCCTGCAGCCCATGCCGGCGCCGCGATTCTCGCGCACCGCGCCCGCGACACCGCGCGCGGCCGCGCCGGTGGCCGACGCCGAGGCCGTTCTCAAGGACTGGGCGAAGGAGTAGGTGGCGAAGGAGTAGGTATAGTCGCCGACCAACACGTTGGTTGGCCATACCGCTGGGATACGGGCCGCTGGGATACGGGCCGCTGGGATACGGGCCGCTGGGATACGGAGGGATTCGAATGGAGATCAAGGACGCCGTCGCCGTCGTCACCGGCGGGGCCTCGGGCCTGGGCCTGGCGACTACCCAACGCCTGCTGGACGCCGGAGCGCAGGTGGTGGTGCTGGATCTGCGGGGCGAGGACATGGTGCGCCAACTCGGCACGCGGGCGCGTTTCGCCCCGGCCGACGTCACCGACGAGGTCGCCGTGACCAGCGCGCTGGACATCGCCGAGGCGATGGGTCCGCTGCGCATCGTGGTGAACTGCGCCGGCACCGGCAATGCGATTCGGGTGCTGGGCAAGGACGGCGTATTCCCGCTGGACGCGTTCCGCAAGATCGTCGACGTCAACCTGGTCGGGAGCTTCAATGTGCTGCGGCTGGCCGCCGAGCGGATCGCCAAGACCGAGCCCGTCGGCCCCCCGGACACCCAGGAGCGCGGGGTCATCGTCAACACCGCCTCGGTGGCGGCGTTCGACGGGCAGATCGGCCAGGCCGCCTATTCGGCGTCCAAGGGAGGCGTGGTGGGGATGACGTTGCCCATCGCGCGTGATTTGGCCAGCCACCTCATCCGGGTGGTCACCATTGCCCCCGGCCTTTTCGACACCCCGCTGCTGGCCGGCCTGCCGGAAGCGGCCCGCGAGTCGTTGGGCAAGCAAGTGCCCCACCCGTCGCGGCTGGGGAAACCCGAGGAGTACGGGGCGCTGGCGATGCACATCATCGAGAACCCGATGCTCAACGGCGAGGTCATCCGGTTGGACGGCGCCATCCGCATGGCGCCGCGCTGACGAACTCCTCGAGACCTCGGGTCGCCGGAAAACGGTCGCCGGAAAAACGAAGTCGCCGGAAAAACGGTCGCCGGAAAAACGAAAAAGCCCCCCGCATGGCGGGGGGCCGATCTGGAAAAAAGAAGTCCGCACCTATCGGCGGAACCACCGGGTGATTGCAGGTTCGGCCATCAAGAGCCGTGCGAGCACGCTCATGGCGGTCAGCTCGCCGTAGGGAGGGTTTGGAAGTCCTCGAACTGCTCCGAGTTCTCGCCTTCTACCAGCACGTCGCCATGGTAGAGAGCTTCGAAGTCGGCTTTGATGACGTCGGCACTCGAGTCGTCGATCCACATGACACTGAGCGTATGGGCCGCCATTAAGGATTCTTTGAGTCGTGATTCGGAAAATGGTGGCAATTTACCGGAGGGTAGGTTAGGCACGTGTTCGACCTCGCCGTGGTTTGCGAGGCGCTCCTGACCGCCCGGATCTTCGACGATCCCGTGCGACGTGGCGCGATCGCGTAGCCGGCGATCCGTATCGTGAGCGTAGCGGTGGTCGGTATTCGTGTTGTGTTGTGTTGTGTTGTGGCGTGTTGTGTTGTGTTGTGTTGTGGACTGGCGTGGAAGGGTGACGCACATGGGGGCATCAGCTGGGGCAGCGGTCGACAACCCGTTCTTCGCACGGATCTGGCCCTACATCGCCGCCCACGAGGTCGAGGCGATCAAGGAGCTGCGCCGGGAGAATCTGGCCGGCCTGACGGGCCGGGTACTGGAAGTCGGCGCGGGTATCGGGACGAACTTTCCGCACTACCCTGAGTCGGTCGACGAGGTGGTCGCCGTGGAACCCGAGCAGCGGCTGACGGTCCAGGCCCGCGCCGCGGCGGACGTGGTGCCGGTTCGGGTCGTGGTGCACGGCGACACCGTGGAGGCATTCGCCGGCGGTGAGCCGTTCGACGCGGTGGTGTGCTCGCTGGTGTTGTGCTCGGTGGCAGAGCCCGCCGACGTGCTGGGGCGCCTGTACTCGCTGCTGCGGCCGGGTGGCGAGCTGCGCTACCTCGAGCACGTGGCCAGCGGCGGCATACGGGGGCGGCTGCAGCGCTTTGCCGACGCGACGGTGTGGCCGCGGCTGTTCGGCAACTGCCACACCCATCGCGACACCGAGCGCGAGATCGTCGCGGCCGGATTCGAGGTGGACACCGCCCGGCGGGAGGACACGCTACCGGCCTGGCTGCCGCTGCCGGTGTCTGAGCTGGCGCTGGGCCGGGCGCGCCGGCCCTGACCCGTTTTTTTTCGTCGAGATCGCGCTCTGTGCGCAGGCTCGGCGCCGGTGCGCTGACTAACCCAGCAGCGCGGGTAATCGCTGCAGCAGTTGCGGCAGAGCGTGGCTCGCGGTGTCGCGGATGCTGATCGTCGCGCTTGCGGACAGCGGGGTGACCTCGGGGTTGACCTCGATGACGGCGGTGCCGCGCGACAGCGCCAAGTCGGCCAGCCCGGCCGCCGGGTAGACGACGGCGGAGGTTCCCACGACCACCATCACGTCGGCGGACTCGGTGGCCTCCACGGCGCGCTGCCAGGGCGCGTCGGGCAGCTGCTCCCCGAACCACACGATGTCGGGTCTGACCAGACCGCCGCAGTGACACACCGGGGGCTCGACCTCCAGCGCCGGCTCGGGCATTTCGGGCAGTGCGCCGGTATACGCGATTCCGCAATGGGCACAACGGAAGTCGAAGAGGCTGCCGTGCAGATGGTGCACCGCCGTGCTGCCGGCCCGCTCGTGCAGGTCGTCGACGTTCTGGGTGATCACGCTGACCTCGGCGTAGTCCTGCCACGCGGCGATGGCGCGGTGTCCGGCGTTGGGCGCGACGTTGGCCACCAGGTAGTGGCGCCACAGATACCAGCCCCAGACCCGCTCGGGGTTGTCGCGCCACCCCTGGGTGCTGGACAGCTCGTAGGGGTCGAAGCGGGCCCACAGACCGTTCTTGTCGTCGCGGAAAGTGGGCACACCGCTCTCCGTGGAGATCCCCGCGCCGCTGAGCACCGTTACCCGCACCCACCCAACATAGTCGGCGTGCGGTGGATATCTGGGGTGGATACTGGGGGCGTGGAGCTGGCTGACTGGCTGCGGGTCGACGTCAAGGGGCGCAAGCCCTTGTTCGACCAGCTCAGGACGCAGGTGATCGACGGCGTCCGGGAAGGTACGCTGCCGCCCGGCACCCGCCTGCCGACCGTCCGCGAGCTGGCCGACCAGCTCGGGGTGGCCGTCAACACGGTGGCCCGCGCCTACCGCGAGCTGGAAAGCGCAGCGATCGTCGAAACCCGCGGCCGCTTCGGCACTTTCATCGCCCGCTACGACCCGACGGACGCCGCGATGGCGGCTGCGGCGCGGGAGTACGTCCATGTCGCCCGGGGTCTGGGCCTGGGCAAGGCCGAGGCGCTGCGCTACATCGAGGCCGTGCCCGAGGACCGGGACGCGCGCTAGGGCAGGGCTTCTCGGCACAGCACTTTCGTCAGCGTGCGCAGGTTGCGGGTCGTGGTCGACGACTTGTACCGCGTCTTTCCCATCGCCTTGCCGATCGTGCTGTCCAGGGTGAAGCCCTTGGGGACGCGCCAGTAGACGACACCGTCACCGCGGGCGGTCTTCTCGCTCGGGCCGGCTTCGGCTTTCTCGCGCACGACAGCCGCGGAATTCGCCGCGTCCAGCAGTACGTTGCCGCTGGCCAGGATCGTGCGCACATCGGCGAATCCGGCGTCGGTCAACGCGGCGGCCACATCGGCCATCGCGAGGTTGACACCGCCGACGTTGACGCCGCGCAGGAAGGCCGCTTAGCGGGGCATGGCCCCATCGAACCAGAACTGAGTGCCTGCGACGTAGTCTTTCGGTATGGGACGTCAGGTCTTCGACGACAAATTGCTGGCCGTGATCAGTGGGAACTCCATCGGGGTCCTGGCCACGATCAAACGGGACGGACGCCCTCAGCTGTCCAATGTGCAGTATCACTTCGATCCGCGCGAGGTGGTGTTGCGGGTGTCGATCACCGAGCCGCGGGCCAAGACCCGCAACCTGCGCCGTGATCCGCGGGCGTCGCTCCTGGTCGACGCCGACGACGGGTGGTCGTATGCCGTCGCCGAGGGCACCGCGGAACTGACGCCCCCGGCCGCCGCGCCCGACGACGACACCGTCGAGGCCCTGATTGCCTTGTACCGCAACATCGCAGGTGAACACCCGGACTGGGAGGAATACCGGCAGGCGATGGTCACCGACCGGCGGGTCCTGCTGACGCTGCCGATCTCTCACCTCTACGGCATGCCGCCGGGCAGGCGGTAGCCGCGGCGGCGGGTCTAAGCTGCCGGTATGTCTGAGTCGAGCTCTCCGCGAGAAGAGAAATCACCCCCAGATGCGGCGTCGGAGGACTCCGAGGACGAGAACAAGCGCAAGTTCCGCGAAGCGCTCGACCGCAAGATGGCCAAGGCATCCGGGGGGTCCGCCCACAAAGACGGCGGCGGCAAGCAGCCGCGCACACACGGGCCGCTGGAGAACCGCCGGGAGTTCCGGCGCAAGAGCGGCTGAGAGGCGCTGAACACCGTTGAGCGGCATCCGGTCTGTGGTGTCGGCGGCGCTTGTGGGGCTGCGCGGCGCAGGTGCTTTCGCGCGGTCCGCTCGGGTTGCAAGGGTGATCCGGTCCCGGCTGATGGGCCGGCGCCCGTCCGGTCACCTACTGAACCGGGCAGGCGTACTTTCTGGCCACGTCCATCAGCCGCTGCTGTGATCCGGGGCCGACAACGCCTTGAGCGGCCAACTCCCATCCGATGAACCCCGGTAGGCCGCCTTCACACGCCTGGTGAGCGACGCGCCACGCGGTGTCAGGGCTCAAGTGGAATCCATTGCGCTCTAATCCGTGCATGTAGTTGTCGAATTCGGGTGTGCCCTGGTCCGGCACCGCGCGAGCTGAGCTGGACAAGGCAACGGCCGTAACCACCGCTGCGATCAGCGCTGCCATCACGCGTGTCATGTCCATTCCCCCCGGCTAGAGGGCCACGCGAGCACCGCCCGAGAACATCGAGTCGTGGAACTCCATCGCTTTGGGCACCGATCCTTGCGGGATGTCGAACGAGACGGTGCCCTCGATCTCGAGGCCGGGGTTGATGTTGTCCATCCAGGTGTTGTCGCTGAGCGATGAAGTCGCGTCGTACTTGTTGCCGTTGACGATCAGGTGCTGGCTCGATGCGGAGAAGCTCCGGGCGTCGTCACCGATGTTCGTCACGCGGACCTTGACGATGAAGAACTCACCCTTGGCCTGCTGCGCGGTGAAGACCCCCTCTTTCGTGGCTGACCGGTCAACACCCAGCACCTGGAACTCGAACTTGCCGTCGCGCACCGACGATCCAGCGGAGGCCACGATAGGCCCAGCTGGCTTGGTCGGCTTCGCCGTGGTGACGCTCCCCGTTGAGGGGGCCGATGCGGCGGTGTTCGTCTCCGTCACTGTCTTCTTGTTGTTGCCGCTGGTGCTTGCGATGGCTATCAGCACGACCAGCGCGGCGATGCCGCCGGCGATCCACTTGGTCTTGTCTGACCTCTTCTGGGGGACCGGGGCATCGGCCCACCTCTGGCCGTCCCACTTCTGGCCGTCCCAGTACCGTTGTCCGGGGGCGCCACTCGGATCCGGGTACCAACCGGGCATGGGCATGTTGTTCATAGGGTGATCTTCTCCATGCGGCAGTGGCCGGTCGAGAAAGCTCCGGCATTCATAGAAAACTCATGCGCAGCCGCTGGCTCCCGCCAGCACCGGCATCCGCTTGGCGATTGCGTCGTCACGGGCTTGGGAAGCTGCTCGGTCAAGGGACATCGGAAACTGTCCAGTGGCGGCCATGACCACTCGGCGATATCCACTCAGGAACGGCGGTGCCGCACCGGGTCGCACCGGGTCGCACCGGGTCGCGTCGTGTCGCGTCGTGTCCGGTGAATCCGGTCGCTATCTGATCCGCCGGTCGAGCCCTCTGGACTACCCCGGCCTCCTGTCGTTCTGTCGGCCTAGACTGTGCCGGTGCCGAAACTGCAGCTCGTCCAAGACCCGGCCGCCGACGCGCTGCTGGACGAGAGCCCGTT
>NZ_JBMIOP010000127.1:0-11210 GCF_049197365.1 Mycobacterium sp. THU-M104 | reverse complement strand
TGATGCTGTACGCGGCCGACGTCGTCGGTGGCGGTTTGCGCCCTCGGGTGTGGCTGCAACTTGACACCGAGGAAGCCCCCGAGGATCTGTGGTGGTTGTCGGTTCACGGCATCTACCGCCTGCGCCCGGAGCTGCCGACTGGCCTCGGGGCGCTGTCTCATCGCATTGGCGACACGACGTCTGATGTGGATCTCGGGGCTGCCGGTGAGCTGCACCCGAAATACGACGTCGCCATGCAGTGCTTCGCCTACGTCGGCGCCGCCAACGACCCGCATACCTGGAAGCTGCCGTACCTGCTGGCCGACGGCATCACCCCGGACGCCAAGCGGTTGCCCAAGGCGATCCAGTGCATCGTGAGCACCTACCGCGGCGCCGTGGTGGACATTCCGGAAGCCGACGTCGGTGACGTCCTGGTGCGGCTGGGGACCGCGGCGTCGGTGCTGCGCAAGATGCCCTGCCAAAAGCCGTCGACGGCCGCCGCCTACCGCGAAGCCCACCAATTCCTCGAGCAGCTGGACCGGCTTGCCGACGTCGGCTGTTGCGGGAAGGACTAATTGGCGAACAGACGCGGAATCGCAGAAATCGGGCGTCGTGAGTGCGATTCCGTGTCTGCTCGACCGCGCCAGAGTAGCCACATCGCGCGGCGACAAGACGCCTCGGCAAACGGCTGCGCGGCTCACCCAGCTCAGCGGATACTGACCCTGGCGGAAAGAAAGGCAGGGGTGCGGTGGCGTCGCGCGTCGGCGAAATGTTCGGCAAGTACAGGGTTGTCCGGCTGCTCGGTACGGGCGGCATGGGCAAGGTGTATGAGGCCTACGACACCGACAAGGGCAGAACGGTCGCGCTGAAGCTGCTCAGCGAGCAGTACGCCGACGACGAGAAGTTTCGTGCGCGGTTCCTGCGTGAGTCGCGCGCCGCGGCAATTCTGCAGGAGCCGCACGTCATCCCGATCCATGACTGGGGCGAGATCGACGGTGTCCTGTACATCGACATGCGGCTGGTCCGGGGCCAGACCCTGCACGACATGCTTAAAGACGGCGCCTTGCAACCGCAGCGGGCAACCGACATCATTGGCCAAGTCGCCGCGGCGCTGGATGCCGCGCATGCCGAAGGGCCGATCCATCGGGACATCAAACCGCAGAACATCATCGTCACACCTGAAGACTTCGCCTACTTGGTGGACTTCGGCATTGCCGAGGCCAGAGGTGACACCCACCTGACGATGGCGGGCTACCAGGTGGGCAGCTTCGACTACATGGCGCCGGAGCGGTTCGGGGAATCCGATGCGACACCGGCTGTCGATATCTATTCGCTGACCTGCGTACTCTATGAGGTGCTGACGGGCCACAAGCCGTTCGCGGGCCACAGCGACCAGGTCATCGCGGCCCACCTGTCGTCCCCACCGCCGCGGCCCAGTGCGGTCAATGCCCGCGTTCCGGCGTCATTCGACGACGTCGTCGCCCGCGGCATGGCCAAACACCCCGATGACCGTTACGGCAGTACCGGCGCGCCCTCTCAGCAGAAGCGTCAGCGGCCGGCGCCCCGACGATGCTTGCACCCCAAAACGTAGCGGCGCCGAGTAGCTATCCGCCCTTCAACGCCCAATACATCGCTCCCCCAATGCCGCCGGCAACACCAGGCCAGGGAAAGTACTTGGTGCCAAGCCTGATCGTCGCCGCAGCGCTGCTGCTCGTCGGCGTTATTGTGCACACGATCAGTGTTGTCGCGAAGCGTAATACCCAGCCGGAGTCCCCGTCGCCGACACTCGCTTACACCCCGCCTACCGTGACCACATACGACACAGAGCCGTCCTCGACCACGCAGCCGGTCTACCCGCAAAGCACGGCCGCCTCCGCGCCGCTGGACGCCGAGCAGCGCCTGCGCCAAATCGCGGACGAGGACCGGCCCTTCGTGGCCGCCAATCTCGCCGGCCATTGGGTGCCGCAACTGAGCTCCAAACGTCCTGGCGTCGTCGATCAGGGTGTGGTGTGGGACAACACCATGACCCTGCAGGAGCATCTGGACCTCCGGCAGCGCTATCCCGACGTGCGGCTGCTGTGGTCGGGTGACTGGTCGACGTTCTCGGCATCCGACTTCTGGGTCACCATCGTGGGCATGCCCTATCCTGACTCCGCCGACCCGCTGGCATGGTGCAGGGCCCAAGCACTGGACCGTGACCATTGCATCGCCAAGCTCATCAGCACGACGCATGGGGTCGGGGCGAGTACCGCTTACAACTGATTTCGGTGTCCTCAGCCTCGAAAGCAATGTGAGAACGGGGATCTGCCCGAGCAGACGCTCGAGGAACGGGACGCCGCACCTCGCGCAGCTCAGTTCCGGCACGCCGGGCGGCGGCGCGGACGAGCTCAGTTTGGGTAAGCGCCGCAGTGAACAGCGTGTCGTCGCCGACCCAGCGCAGGCAGGCGTTTAGCGCCGCCGATGCACCTTCGGAGACAACGCGTTTAACCAACGCCGACGTGTCGAGCTACGTCCTCATAGTTGCCCGGCACGCAGCTCGGTGAGCGCTTGGGAGGCGTCAAAGTCGCTTGCTATGGGTTCGATGTCCCGGAGGTTTCCGCCGCCCGCCGCCGGGGTGATCTCCCCGGCCACAATTGTGTCCGCACAGGGGTCGTCAGTGATGGGGACGAGCCGGGCGATCGGACGCCCGTGCTCGGTGATTTCGATGGGGTCTCCGCTGGACGTGACCTTGGCCAGATAGCGGTTGGCGTTCTGCTGAAGCTCCCGGACACCGATCCTCTCCATGTACTACATGGTGGCACTAATGGGTGCCCGACATTGGTTGAGCAGCAAAACGCTACTCCGTCGCCCCCGAGTCGACGCCGTCGAACCACAGTCGCGAGTGGAAGCCTCCCGCCTCGGCGCGCTTGCGCCGTGCGGCGTAAACGATCTCTGCGAACGTAACGCCGCGTTGGGCGATGATCGCCCGAAGGACTTCGAGGACTTCGGCAGCCTCGTCGATGAGAGCGTCGGTAGCCGCCGCCGCGATGAGCTCGTCGACCTCTTCGCGCAGCTTGCCATGAAGAGCTGCCCAGCATGCGGCCGCCGTCAGTTCTCACTCGCCTTCCTGACAACGAGGATGCGCCATGAGCAGTGACGCGGCGGACCCGCTGCTGCTCGGGCAACGAGTGGTCGCGATCCTCGAGACCGGCCTGCGCACAGCCACCTACAAGCTCGCCACGCTGATGGCGTTGATCGACCACTGCATCGAGAACATGCCCGAACGGCCCGCCGACGCGCTGCGGGTGCCGATTCCCGATCTGGCGCATCGGGTGATGGAAACCTACTGGCAGCAGATACGCCCTTTCGATGGCCGGCAGTTGCGCCAATCGACACAACCGCGCGCACGAATCCTGATCACCACGAATGCCTTACGTGCGGCGGCAGGAGCCGGGCGCGCCGGCGTGTCGGTCGACGTCGCCAGGCTGCGCGCGCCGAACGAATACCGAAGCGCCATCGACGAGATCACGCTGTGCTTGGCGCAGCAGCCGTTGCACCGGCTGCAGAAACTGCCTGGCGCCTCGACCAGCGATCCATTCTTGTACGACGACGCGTTCCTGCACGACCAGGTGTCGCGGTCGACGCTGCGCGCTCACGGCGACGCCATCGATCTCAAGCCCGGCGTCGCGCAGGGCCTCGCCCGCCTCGCCGGATTGCTCAAGCCCGCACTGGAGATCATGTGGGTTGATGACGTGCGTCGCATGAACACGTTCCTCGACGAGGAGGTTCCCGACGTCGCGGGTCATCTGTTCGGCCGTGAGCGCACCGCTCTGGTCGCCGTCCGCGAGCCGTTCAAGGAGGCCTTCGGCCCGCACTGCTTTTACTGCGGCAGGCACCTGCCGGTAAACAATCCGGTCGATCATGTGCTGCCGTGGTCTCTTGTCGGCATCGACGGGCTGGCCAACCTGGTGCTCGCGTGTGCTCGCTGCAACGCCGACAAAAGTGCCGCGCTGCCGGCGGTGTCAATCGTCGACAGGGTGTTGGAGCGCGACCGAACGGTGCTCGAGCAGATCGCATCCGAGATCCAGTGGCCGACCCAGCATGACCGAGTGGTGTCCGCAGCTCGCGGCATCTACCGCGTGCAGCCCGCCGGCGTGCCAACGTGGTCGGGGTACAAGCAGACCGCACGGCTCGATATCAGTTTCCCGTTGTCGTGGAAGTGAATACAGACCGATTATCACGCCACCGCCGCCCGTGAAGCCATGAACACCTCGGTGGGCATCAGCTGCCGAAGCCGCCACGTGATCGCCATCGGCCGCTCCCCCTCATGAGAGACGTAGTCCGCCGGGCCGAGGAACACGTACGGCGAGGTGCCCACCGCGTTGCTCTTCGTTTCGCGCACGAACAGCAGGATGTGCGAGCCAAGCTGGCGGTGGTGGATGTAACGCTGCCCGGTCGGCGATGACGAGGACGTCGTCGACTGCGATTCCCAGTGGAATAGCTCTGGGCTCAGGGCGAAGTCGCGGTACATCGTGGTTGGTGAGTAGTCGGTCTCCGTCTTCTTCAAAGTAATGAGGAAGGCGTCGGCGTTGGCCGATTCGCACCAGGCGACCCCTTCCCGCATGGTGCTCGGCGCGCGCCGCAACGACGCAAACGAAAGGGCGGCCAAGATCTCCTCCCGCGAGTAGCTGCCGTGCACGGCCAGCGGGACATCGGCCAGCTCACCAATGAGCTCGCCCAGCGGGTAGGTGGTGCGCCGCGCATTGTCGAACGCGATGTCGATGACCTGGCGCATCTCCTTGACCACGGGCTCGCCGGTCAGAGCGGCCAGCCCTGCTGCGATGCTGTCAAACCCGCTTCCGTTGGGAAACAGCGAGAAAAACAGCATCGCGGCCAGCCGCTGTTCGCCCGGGCTCTCGGTCTGCACGCCACCGCGAAGGACGGCTTGGTAAGCAGCACGCCGGCGCCGGTCATCGACATGGGCCAACGCTCGAACCCGTTTGACCAGGTCGCTTTCGCGCGGGCCCGGTGCACCGACGGCCTTGCCGGCGTCGCGGCACAACGTCGTCCACGACCTACCGGTGCGCAGGACGTCTTCCACACTGCGACCATAAGCGTCCAGGTAGGAACTGAGATTGTCGTTGGGGTGCGCCCGCACCTCGGAAACGAGAGCTGACCATCGCGGCGCCAGTTGCTGTCGGATGTTGTCCAGCACCAGTTTCCGAGATACCGAGTCCAGCACGATCTGGCTCCCCGCGGGCAGGAACGGGAAGCCCTGCTCCAGCTGCCGCATCAGCTGTTTGCGTCCCAGCCCGGTGAGCGCGCGAAAGCGCTGGTCGAAGCGGAACTCACGGCGTTGGTGCCCGACGAAATCTAGCGCGGTCAGCACCGTCTTGCCCGCGGTCAATCGGAGGCCGCGGCCGAGTTGCTGCAGGAAGACGGTGGCACTCTCGGTCGGCCGGAGGAACAACACCGTGTCGACCTGGGGGATGTCCAGCCCCTCGTTGAACAGGTCGACGGCGAACAGGACATTGATCTCCCTGTCGCGAAGAGCTTTCAGCGCTTCCTGACGTTCGGTGGGCGCTGTGTCCGCCGACACCGCGCGGGCCGGAACTCCTGCGGCGACGAACCGATCCGCCATGTAGCGGGCGTGCTCGATGCTGACGCAGAAGCCCAGTGCGCGCATGGCAGCCACGTCGAACACCTTGTCGCGCAGTTCTTTCAGCACAATGCGCGTGCGCGCGTCGTTGCCGGTGTACAGGTTGCTCAACGCGGACAACTCGTATCCGCCGCGTTTCCATTGCAAGTCGCCCAGGTCGACTCCGTCGTGCACCCCGAAGTAGTGGAAGGGGCACAGCAGGTGCTGCTCGAGGGCGTCCCAGAGTCGAAGTTCGGCAGCTACTCGCCGGTCGAAGAATTCGCGGACGTCCACGCCGTCGCCGCGCTCGGGTGTCGCGGTCAGGCCGAGCAGTTCGATGGGCCGCACATGGTCGAGTAGTCGCCGATAGGACGTCGCCTCGGCATGGTGGAACTCGTCGACCACGACCACGTCGAAATGGCCGGGATCGATGGTGGCAAGCCGTTCAGCCGAGAGCGATTGGATGCTGGCGAAGACGTGCCGCCACGTGATCGGCTGGTCCCCACCGACGAGGAGCTCACCGAACGTCGGCTCGGTCAGCACCTCCTGGTACATGCGCCGGGCCTGGGTGAGGATCTCCTTGCGGTGGGCGACGAACAGTAGCGTCAAGTCGCGGCCGTGTCGTTCGCGCACGAGGCGCCGATAGTCCAGGGCGGCAACCACCGTCTTTCCAGTCCCGGTGGCCGCCACGACCAGATTGCGGTGCCGGTCGTGCAATGTCCGCTCCGCATCGAGCTCCTCGAGCATCTCGGCCTGAAATGGCTTGGGGTGCACCTCAAGGCCAGACAGTGTGACGGCAAGCCCGCCCTTGGGACGCCCACCGGCGGCGGTGGCCAGCGCCGCGCGCAGCCGGTCCCCGTCCGATGACGGTCGGTAGGACTCGAATTCGCGGTTCTGCCAATACGACTCGAAGGTGGCGCGGAACTTCTCCAGCAGGTGCGGAGTCGACACCGCCGACAGTCGAACATTCCATTCCAGCCCGTCGACCAGGGCAGCGTGTGACAGGTTGCTCGAGCCCACGTAGGCGGTGTGAAAGCCGGTGTTACGGCGCAGCAACCACGCTTTGGCGTGCAACCGGGTGCGCTGGGTCTCGTAATTGACCCGCACCTGCGCGCCGAACTCGTCGGCCAACGCGTCGAGGGCGCGTGCGTCGGTGGCCCCGAGATAGGTCGTCGTGATGACCCGCAGCGGCACGTCGCGCCGTCGCAGCTCACCGAGTTCGTCCTCCAGCAGCCGCAGGCCCTGCCACTTGACGAACGCGCACAACAAATCGACCTGATCGGCGCTGGCGAGCTCGGCCCGCAGCTCGGCAGCCAAGGTCGGCTCGTTGTGTCCGTTGGTCATGAGCGCAGCGTCGGACAACGGGGTGACGGGCCGTGGCAAACGGGTGGCGCCGAGACGCTTGGCCTCGATGACCTCGTCGAGCCGTTCGATTTTCCCGACCTCGCGTTGATGCAACGCACCGGTCATCGCGCCGGGGTCGGGCAACGCTGCCAGGATTCGGCGTACCACATCGACGCGGTCTTGCGGGGTTCTGGCCGCGCGCAGCGAGCGTTCGATGAGCGGTGTGAGATGGCGCGCGAGAGCAACTGGCTGCTCGGCATCATCGACCAGGCCGATCTCGGGACGCAGGTCAGCGCGTTCAGCCAACGCCCGGTTCAACCGCTCGGTCAGCAGCGACTCGTAGAGCCCCGCGTGCATGCCCGGGAGCGTAGTGCAAGCACCGGCTCGAACCGCCTCGTTTCGCCGCGAGCCGGTGGTGCATTGACCAGGCGCCCGCCGGCTGCGCCTCGTCGCCCAACGGTTGCCATCGCAACAGCGCCTCCGAAGCCCGCATCGGATACCGTCACGCGCATGTACGTGACCGACCTGGAGCACTTTCTCGACATGCCCCCCGACGCGCCGGGACCGGCCCGCCGGTTGGCCGAGCACCTGGGCACCATCGTGCGGGCGGCAACGGCGGGCGACGCCCTGATCGCCTGGGAGAGCGCGCTGCCGTGCCGGCGTCGGCCCGCCAACCGTCGCTGCCCCGGTCGGATGATCGTGCAACGCAACGAGCCGGGCTTACCGATCGCCTGGCGATGCGGCACCTGCGGCGACGACGGCGTGATCAGCAACTGGGAGGAATCGCCCTTCGATCTGCGCCGTCGACGGCCGACGCTCGTGGGCGCCGTGCACCAGATCGTCGTCTCTCACGAGGTGGCCGCCGCGCTCCGCGAATTGGCCTTCCTGGAAGCCGAACTCGAACGGCTGGTGTTCGCAATCCGCGCCCACGGCGGCGATGCGGTCCTCGCGGTCACCGCCGAACAGCTCGACGAGCTGATCGACGCCGTGGCCGCGGAAGCCAACCACGAACCCAACCGTCGCCGGCGACAACGCCTCGACGCCGCCTACGACGCGCTCAACGCCGCGGCCCGATCCGCCAAACGCCGCTGACACCAACACCGAGGCGCCGTGCAGGCTAGGCCGGTCATACCCGGATGACGGTCAGACCGGCGGCACCTTCGAGGGCGACGAAGTCGTCGTCTTGGGTGACCACGGGCAGCGCTCGCGATGCCGCGATGGCCGCGATCCACAGGTCGTTGACCCGCACGCGTCGACCGCTCTCGGCCAGATGGATCCGAAGCCGCGCCCACATGCGCGCCGCTTCGTCGTCGACGGGCAGCGCTTCGATGTCCCCCACGGCTTCCAGTGTCGCAAGGCGCTGCGCCCTCACCTCGGAGGACGCCGCGGCCAGCACGCCGGCGCGCAACTCGGCGAGGGTGATGACGGTGGTGGCGACCTCGTCGGGGATGCGCGACTCATCGAGGCCCCGGCCGCTTTCGGTCGCCATGAACACCGACGTATCCAGCACTCCGACCGCGCGCGTCTCGGTCATCGGATGGGCCCCAGATCGTCGGTGGTGTCGCCTGCGAGCGCGCGGAGATCCTCGCGCAACCCGGGATCGGCTTGAGCACGGCACAATCGCGACAGCAACTCTGCCTTGCTCAGCCGGCGTCGGCGCTGGGGACGAATGGGCATGAGCACCGCGACGGGCCGGCCTTTGACGGTGATGGTGACGTCTTCGCCCTCCCGCACGCGCCGCAGCACCCCCGCCGTGTCGTTGCGCAGCTCGCGGGACCCTACCTCAGACATGCTACAAACGTAGCATAAGTGTAGGACATTGTTTCCGCCGCCGAATATCGCGGCGTGCGACCTACCGAACAAATCACCTGCACCAGGGGACGCGCCGAGCACTGGGGCACTTGACCCGCGGTCGCGTTGGGGCCAGGGTCACGTGTATGACCATCGACGACGATCCCGTCACGACGCTGGACGACCTCAAGGGAGATCTCGCGGGCCGACACCGCTGGACCCAGACCGGCGGCGCCTCGGTGGACCGCGCGGTCGTCGACACCGACATGGCGGCCCTTGAACGCGACGGGTACGTCGTGTGGGAGAACCTGCTCGACGCCGACGAGCGCCGGTCCATCCGCGACACCGTCGGCCCCTGGCTGGGACACACCGGCCGCAATTCCTTCGAGGGCCGCCGCACGCAGCGCATCTACAGCGTGCTGAGCCGCACGCGGGTGTGCGACCGCCTGGCCGACCACCCGCGGGTGCTGGCCGTGCTCGACCGGCTCCTGATGCCCAACTACCTGCTGTCGGCGTTGCAGGCCATCAACATCCAGCCCGGCGAGTCCGCGCAGCTGGCCCACCACGACGACGGCTTCTACCCGATCCCGCGGCCGCGGGAACCATTGGCCGCCGCGACGATCTGGGCGATCGACGACTTCACCGCCGACAACGGAGCCACGGTGGTGCTGCCCGGCAGTCACCGCTGGGGCAGGCGCCCACCCGGGCCCGACGACCCGGCGCTGCCGGTCGTCATGCCCGCCGGCTCGTGCGTCTTCTTCGTCGGAACCCTCTGGCACGGCGGCGGCGCCAACACCACCGACCGGGACCGGCTCGCCATCACCGCCCAGTACTGCCAACCGTGGCTGCGACCGATGGAGGCCTTCACCCTGTCGGTGCCCCGCGAGGTCGCCCGCACACTCTCGGCAGACATTCAACGCATGATCGGCTACAGCATCCATCCCCCGTTCGTCGGCGCCGTCGACGGCCTGCACCCGCTGCGGGTGTTGGACCAATGACCGCGACGCGCTTCGCGCAGATCGTCGGCGCCGCCAACCTGCTCACCGGTGACGCGATCCCCGACGACTACGGCCACGACGAGGAACTCACTGCGGTCCCGCAGCGGCCGGCCTGCGTCGCCAAGCCGGCCACTGCGCAGGAGGTCGCGGAGTTGCTGAAAGTTGCCACCGCGCAGGCAATCCCCGTGACGGCCCGCGGGTCCGGCACCGGGCTGTCGGGTGCGGCGATCCCCCGGGCCGACGGGCTGCTGATCTCCTTCGAGCGGATGAACGCCGTCGTCGAGGTCGACACGGTCAACCAGGTCGCCGTCGTGCAACCGGGAGTGACGCTGACCGATTTGGACGCCGAGACCACCCGATTCGGGCTGCGCTACATGGTCCACCCGGGCGAACTGTCCTCCAGCGTCGGCGGCAACGTCGGCACCAACGCCGGCGGGATGAACGCGGTCAAGTACGGGATCGCCCGCCACAACGTGGTCGGCCTGCAGGCGGTGTTGCCGACCGGTGAGATCATCCGCACCGGCGGCAGGATCGCCAAGGTGTCCACCGGCTACGACCTGACGCAGTTGATCGTGGGCTCCGAAGGCACCCTGGCGCTGGCCACCGAGGTGATCGTCAAGCTGCACCCGCGGCTCGAACACAGCGCCACCGTGCTGGCCCCGTTCGGCGACTTCGATCAGGTGATGGCGGCGGTCCCGGCGATCGCGGCCAGCGGCCTCGGCCCCTACATCCTCGAATACGTCGACACCATGACGATGGCCGCGCTCGTCCACACCCAGCACCTGGAGCTGGGCATCCCCGATCAGGTCCGCGACGCCTGCCAGGCGTATCTCGTTGTGGCGCTGGAGAGCCGGACGGCAGCACGGCTCGAGGAGGACGTCGAGCGGGCCGGCGAGCTGCTGGTCGAGCTCGGCGCCGCCGACGCCTACGTGCTCGAAGGGGCCTCGGCGCGCAAGCTCATCGAGGCCCGCGAGAAGGCGTTCTGGACGGCCAAGGCGATGGGCGCCGACGACATCATCGACACCGTGGTGCCGCGCGGCGCGATGCCGAAATTCCTTGCCGGCGCGCGGGAGCTGGCGGGGGCCGCGGGCGGCGGTGCGGTCGGCTGCGGGCACGCCGGCGACGGCAATGTGCACCTGGCGATCTTCTGCAAGGACCCGGCCGCGCGCAAGCAGCTCATGACCGACATCTTCGCGTTCGCCATGGAACTGGGCGGCGCCATCTCCGGCGAACACGGCCTGGGCCGCGCCAAGACCCCGTACTTCCTCGAACTCGAAGACCCGGTCAAGGTCGACCTCATGCGCCGCATCAAGGCCAGCTTCGACCCGGCGGGTATCCTCAACCCCGACGTGCTGTTCGGTTAACCCACGCCTCACAAGTCTGGGCGACGTGCCGATGTGCCCGCCTCGTAGCGACAAATCCGGCCGCCGCAAGGTTTGTCGCTACGAGGCGGGCACAAGGCCGGTCGCCTGGGCCAGGGG
>NZ_JBMIOP010000111.1:0-16810 GCF_049197365.1 Mycobacterium sp. THU-M104 | reverse complement strand
ACGACCAAACACACCCCAAGCCCAAAATCGCTATCGCTCAGCGATCTTCATGGCTCAGCACCCCCGAACCCCACCCGCACGAAAAATCGAGGCTAGGCTGGCGCCGCCCGCTGGAACCGCGTCAGTTTCAACGAACAGGTCCAACAACGGTACCGGCAGGAGAAGCGCGGCCGACCCGGCGCCGACGCCCACTACCGCCAGATCACCCGCACCCACCATCGCGCCGTCTTCACCGTCGACGAGGACCAGGTCGCTCACGACGCCGCCTCCGACGGCATGTTCCCGTTGATCAGCAACGACCGCGGCCTGTCCGACGCGGAACTGCTCACCGCCTACAAGTACCAGCCCAACCTGGAGAAACGCCACGCCCAGCTCAAGGGCACCCAGCTGGTCGCGCCGATGTTCCTACACGACACCGCCCGCATCGAAGGGCTGCTGTGCTGCCACTTCATCGCCATGCTCGTCCAAGGTGCCAGGTTGCCGCGCTTCGGCCGCGGCGTACAGTGGCAGAAGCTATTACATTGACTAATTATTAACTGAGATGGACTAACTACTTAGGGGTACGACGATGAATTCCACCGGCTCCCGGTACGAGGGAGACACCTGGGACCTGGCATCCAGCGTCGGAGCGACCGCGACCATGGTCGCGGCCGCCCGCGCGATGGCCACCCGCGCCGAGTGTCCGCTCATCGACGACCCGTTCGCCGAGCCGCTGGTGCGCGCCGTCGGCGTGGACCTGCTCGCCCGCCTGGCAAGCGGTGAACTGGACCCGGGCGAGCTCAACGACGTGCATGACGGCGCCACCGGCTCCGCCGGGGCCATGTCACGCATGGCCGACAACATGGCCGTGCGCACGAAGTTCTTCGACGAGTTCTTCCTGGCATCCACCGGGGCGGGCATCAGGCAGGCCGTCATCCTGGCCTCCGGGCTGGATGCCCGCGCCTACCGCCTGCCGTGGCCGGCCGGGACGGTCGTCTACGAGGTGGACCAGCCGCAGGTGATCGAGTTCAAGTCCCGCACGCTGGCCGGCCTGGGTGCCGCACCCACAGCCGACCGGCGCGTGGTGGCCGTGGATCTGCGCGACGACTGGCCCACCGCCCTGCGCGCCGCCGGGTTCGACCCGGCGCAGCCGACCGCCTGGAGCGCCGAGGGGCTGCTCGGGTATCTGCCGCCGGAGGCCCAGGATCGCCTGCTGGACACCATCACCGAGCTCAGTGCGCCGGGCAGCCGGCTGGCCACCGAAAGCGCGCCGGTGCCCGGGCCCGGTGACGAGGAAAAGATGAAGCGACGCATGCGGGCCATCTCCGAGCGCTGGCGCGCGCACGGTTTCGACCTCGACATGGCCGGGCTGGTCTACTTCGGCGACCGCAACGAAGCGGCCCTCTACCTGGCCGAGAGCGGCTGGCGGGTGGACAGCGTCAGCATCCGGGAGCTGTTCGTGGCCAACGGGCTGGCGCCCCTGCAGGACGACGACATGCGCATGGGCGAAATGCTCTACACCAGCGGCACCCTCGAGAAATAGGAGTGCAATCCGATGACCAAGAATCCGGGACGAACCGAGGGTGACAGCTGGGATCTGGCGTCCAGCGTGGGCGCGACCGCCACCATGGTCGCGGCCTCCCGCGCGCTGGCCTCCCAGGGGCCCGACGCGCTGCTCGACGATCCGCTGGCCGATCCCCTGGTGCGCGCGGTGGGGTTGGACCCGTTCATCCGCATCATCGACGGCGAACTCGACTTCGACGACGACCCGCTGCTCAACCGCCGCGCGCGGGTCGAGCAGATGACGGTCCGGACAAGGTTTTTCGACGACTTCTTCACCGGTGCCGCCGAAGCCGGCGTCCGGCAGGCGGTGATCCTGGCCTCGGGCCTCGACACCCGCGCCTACCGGCTGCGGTGGCCCGCGGGCATGGTGGTCTACGAGGTGGACCAGCCGCAGGTGATCGAATTCAAGACGCAGATCCTGGCCGGCTTGGGCGCCGCGCCGACCGCCGAGCGCCGCGCCATCGGCATCGACCTGCGCGACGACTGGCCGGACGCGTTGCGGCGCGGCGGTTTCGCCGTCGGCCGGCCGACCGCGTGGAGCGCCGAGGGCCTGCTGCCCTATCTGCCGCCACAAGCCCAGGACGGGCTGTTCGACCACATCACCGCCCTCAGCGCGCCGGGCAGCCGGCTGGCCACCGAGCACGTACCGGACCCCAACGCCTTCACCGACGAGCGGTTGCAGCGCATCACCGAACGTTGGCAGCGCGCCGGTTTCGACCTCGACGCGGCCGACCTGTTCTATCAGGGTGAGCGCAACGTCGTGGTCGACTACCTGAGCGGCCACGGGTGGCAGGTGGCGGCCCATGCGGTCAGGGACCTGTATGCGCAGAACGGTTTCGAGTTTCCCCAGGAGCTGACGGCCGTCTTCGGCGACCTCAATTACGTTGCGGCGAATTTGAAGTAGGCTGATCGCATGCCTCGCGCTCACGACGACAGCTGGGACCTGTCCTCTGGTGTGGGCGTGACCGCGACGATGGTCGCGGCTGGGCGCGCCATGGCAACCCGGGACCCGCGCGGACTGATCAACGACCCGTTCGCCGAACCGCTGGTGCGCGCCGTCGGGGTGGATTTTTTCACCATGATGATGGACGGCGAACTCGACCCGGCAGCTTTCGAGAACGCCTCGCCGGCCCGCCTGCAGGCGATGATCGACGGAATGGCTTTGCGGACCAGGTATTTCGACGACTACTTCGTCGCGGCCGCCGCGGCAGGGATACGTCAGGCGGTCATCCTCGCGTCCGGGCTCGACGCCCGCGCCTACCGGTTACCGTGGCCGTCCGGCACGGTGGTCTACGAGATCGATCAGCCCGAGGTGATCGACTTCAAGTCGGGAGCCCTGTCCGGCATCGGCGCCGAACCCACCGCGGTGCGGCGCGCCGTCCCGATGGATCTGCGCGCCGACTGGCCCGCCGCACTCACCGCGGCCGGACTGGACACGGCGGCGGCGACGGCGTGGCTGGCCGAGGGGCTGTTGATCTACCTGCCACCGGACGCCCAGGACCGGTTGTTCGACAACATCACTGCGCTCAGCGTGCCGGGCAGCACCATCGCGACCGAATTCGTCCCCGGCATCGTGGATTTCGACGCTGAGCGGGTGCGGGAGATGTCCAGGCCGTTCCGGGAGCACGGCGTCGACATCGACATGGCGTCACTGGTCTACGCCGGCGAACGCAACCATGTCGTGGACTACCTACGGTCGAAGGGCTGGGACGTCGAGGGCGTGACCCGGACAGAACTTTTCCAGCGCCACGAAATGGACGTGCCCGCAGCGGACAATGACGACCCGCTCGGCGAGATCATCTTCATCAGCGGCACTTTCGCCGGCTAGAGGCGCGACTCCCCCAGCCACAGCGCGTTCGCGCCGTTCAGCGTCTGTTCGAGGTTGTCCAGAATCCCGGCGACCGCGCAGCCCACCAATGCGCCCAGCGCGTCGGGCAGCGACGCGGCGACGGGCTGGGAGGACGGCCGCGGCCGCACCATGTCCAGCAGTGAATGACCCGGATAGCCGACCAGGCGGACGTGGGTGTCCTCATCGAAGCCGGCCAGGATCTTGGCCCGGCGCACCGCGGCCCGCAGCCCGCCGAGTTCGTCGACCAGACCGCGATCGAGCGCGTCGGCGCCGGTCCAAATCCGGCCCCGGGCAACGGCTTCCACAGCCTCGGTGTTCAAGTTGCGCCCCGCGGCGGCCCGCTCGACGAAGTCGGCGTAGAACAGGTCCACCTCGGCTTCGCGATGGGCCTGCTGCTCCGGGGTGAAGGGCGCGTCGGCCGACCAGGCATCGGCATTGGCGTTGGTGCGCACGGTGTCCGAACCGACACCAAGGCGCTGCTTGAGGTCACGGACCACCAGCTTGCCGCTGAGCACCCCGATCGAGCCGGTGATGGTGCCCGGATTCGCCACGATCGCGTCGGCTCCCATCGCCGCGTAGTAGCCGCCGGAGGCGGCGACCGCGCCCATCGAGGCCACCACCGGCTTGCCGCGCTCGCGCGCCCGCATCACCTCGCGCCAAATGGTTTCCGAGGCGCTGACCGAGCCGCCGGGGCTGTCGATGCGCAGGACGATCGCGGCCACCGAATCGTCCGCAGCTGCCGCGCGCAGCGCCGCAGCAATGGTGTCGCCGCCCACCGAGGAGTTGCCTAACGGCAGGAACTGCGGGCCCCCGCGTCCGTTGACAATCGGGCCGTCGAGGGTGACCACGGCCAGCGTCGGCGTGGGTTTGCGGCCCGGCACCGAGGGCACGGGCGGGACCAGGCGCGCCCGTGCCGCGCCCGCGTAGCGCGTCAGGTACAGCCGGGGTGGGTCGCTTTCGTCCGAAACATCTTCGACGCCAACCATTTCCGCTATCCGGGCGTAGGCTTGATCGCGGAAGCCGATCCGGTCGACCAGGCCGGCGGACACGGCGTCGTCGCGCAGCAGCGGGGCCCGGTCGGCCAGCGCGTCCAGCCCGTCGGGGTCGATCTTGCGCGACCGGGCGACCTCCTGCCACACCTGGTCCTGCAGGCTTTCCAGCATCCGGGTGACGGCCTCGCGGTGGGTCTTGGTGAAGCCGCTCTCGGTGAACAGGTTCGGCGCCGACTTGTATTCGCCGCGGGTGACGAACTGCGCCTCCACACCGGCCTTGTGCAGCGCGTCGCGCAAAAACAGCGCGTTGGTCGCGAAGCCGATCAGCCCGACCGTTCCCGACGGTTGCATCCAGACCTCACGGAACGCCGAGGCCAGGTAGTACGACAGCGTGCCGGGATAGGTCTCGGCCCAGGCCAGCGACGGCTTGGCGGCACTGAAGGCCGCGATCGCCTCGCGCAGCTCCTGGACCGCCGCCACCGGCGAGGCCGCGAGCTGCACGCGGGCGATCATCCCGGCGACCCGGGGATCCCCGGCGGCGCGGTGAATCGCGGCCACCGTGTCGCGCAGCGCCATCGGACGCCCGCCCCCGGTGATGACGGCCAGCGGGTCGAAGCCCGTCGTCTCCGGCGGCACCGCGCGCAGGTCGAGCTCGAGCACGCAACCGTTGGGTACGCCGTGGTGGCGCGCGGTGTCGAGCCGGCCGGTCAGGGCACGGACGTCCTTCGCGAGATCGGGGACACCGGGAATCGAGGGCGGGAAGACGAACATATTCCTCCAGCGTACCGATCGCGCGCCGTACGGTGAGGCGGTGAGGTTCTCCATCGCCATCCCCCAATTCGACTACGACGGCTTCGACGCTGCAGGGCTGCGCTCGTACCTCGCGCGCGCCGAGGAGCTGGGGTTCGAGGCGGGCTGGGTGCTCGAGCAGATCGTCGGGGCGGCACCGCTGCTGGCACCGCTGGAGCTGCTGGCGTGGTGCGCGGCGAGCACGCAGCGGCTGCGGCTGGGCGTCGCCGTCCTGGTGACGTCCCTGCACGATCCGCTCCAGCTGGCCTCGGCCGCGACCGCTGTGGACCGGCTCAGCCACGGAGGGCTGGACATCGGCGTGGGCACCGGCGGCGGCTCACGCCGGTTCGCCGCGTTCGGCGTGGACAAGTCGACGTATCTCTCCTACTTCACCGAGGGGCTGGAGCTGATGAAGGCGGCCTGGTCCGACGAACCGCGGGTGACGTTCCGCGGCCGGTACCGAGACGTCGTCGACCTGCCCATCGCGCCCAAGCCGGTGCAGCGGCCGCACCCGCCGATCTGGTTCGGCGGGCTGGCGCCCAAGGCGTTGGCCAGGGCGGTGCGCCACGGAGACGCGTTCCTGGGCGCCGGCTCCTCGACCACACAAGCGTTCGCCGGAGCAGCCGCGGTGGTGCGCCGCGAACTCGACGAGCAGCACAAGGATGCGGCGCACTTCACCATCGGAAAGCGGGTCTACCTGATGGTCGACGACGACGCGGCGCGGGCCCGCGAGCGGGTGCTCGCCGGGTTGCGGCGAATCTACGGCACGATGCCCGGCGTCGAGGACGTTCCGGTCTCGGGCACGCCCGTCGACGTGGCGCGCGGGCTGCGCGAGGTGATCGACGCCGGGGCCCAGACGCTGCTGCTCAATCCCGTGGGCACCGATGTGCCGGAGAACCGCGAGCAGATGGAACGCCTTGCCGCGGAAGTCATCCCGCAGCTCACCTGATGCCGCGAGGTCTAGAGCTCGGTAGCCGAGCCACCCGCGGCGCTGATCTTCTCGCGCGCGCTGCCGCTGAACTTGTGCGCGGACACCTCGACCTTGACGGTCAGCTCACCGTCGCCGAGTACCTTGACCAAGCAGTTCTTGCGCACCGCGCCCTTGGCCACCAGCTCGTCGACCCCGATGGCGCCGCCCTGCGGGAACAGCCGGTTGATGTCTCCGACATTGACGATCTCGTACTCGGTGCGGAACCGGTTGCGGAATCCCTTGAGCTTGGGCAGCCGCATGTGGATCGGCATCTGCCCGCCCTCGAAGGTCGCCGGCACTTGCTTGCGCGCCTTGGTGCCCTTGGTGCCACGGCCCGCGGACTTGCCCTTGGAGCCCTCGCCGCGGCCCACGCGGGTACGGGCGGTCTTCGACCCGGGCGCTGGGCGCAGGTCGTGCAGCTTGATCGTCACTGTGTTTTCCCTTCGGGCGTTTTCCCTTCGGGCACCGACTCCACCTCGACGAGATGGTGCACCACCGCGATCAGCCCGCGGGTCTGAGCGTTGTCTTCACGGATCACCGAGTGGCGGATCCGCCGCAGGCCCAGGGTGCGAAGGCTCTCGCGCTGCTTCCAGCGCGCACCGATCGTGCCGCGCACCTGGGTGATCTTGAGGTCTGCCATCGTTATGCCGTTCCTTCACGTGCGGCCGCCGCGGCCAGCGCGTCACTTTCCCGTCGCGCCCGCAGCATCCCGGCCGGGGCGACGTCCTCGATCGGCAGACCGCGGCGAGCGGCCACCTCCTCGGGGCGCTGGAGCATTTTGAGCGCAGTAACGGTGGCGTGCACCACGTTGATCGCGTTGTCGCTGCCCAACGACTTGGCCAGGATGTCGTGCACGCCAGCGCATTCCAGCACCGCGCGCGCCGCACCGCCGGCGATCACACCCGTTCCCGGGCTGGCGGGGCGCAACAGCACGACGCCCGCGGCGGCCTCGCCCTGCACCGGGTGGGTGATGGTGCTGCCGATCAGCGGGACCCGGAAGAAGCCCTTGCGCGCTTCCTCGACGCCCTTGGCGATCGCGGCCGGAACCTCTTTGGCCTTGCCGTATCCGACACCGACCATGCCGTTGCCGTCGCCCACGATGACCAGGGCGGTGAAGCTGAAACGCCGTCCGCCCTTGACCACCTTGGAGACGCGGTTGATGGCGACGACCCGCTCCAGGTAGTTGCTCTTGTCTCCGTCGCGGTCTCGATCACGACCACCGCGGCCACCACTGTCACGACCGCGACCGCGGCCGTCGCGGTCACCACGTGAGTCGCGGCTGTTCTGGGCGCCCTGCCCGCCGGCCGACTGCTCCGCCATTATGCGGTCCTTCCAGTTGTCATCAGGCTGATGTTGTTCATCAGAAACGCAATCCGCTTTCGCGTGCGGCATCGGCCAGCGCCGCGATCCGTCCGCCGTAGGAGTACCCGCCACGGTCGAACACCACGCTGTCGATGCCGGCGGCCCTGGCGCGCTCCGCGATCAACTGGCCGACCCGTACGCTGTGGGCTTTCTTGTCTCCCTGCAGGCCGCGCACGTCGGCCTCGATCGAGGACGCAGCAGCCACCGTCGTGCCGTCGTCGTCGTTGACCAGTTGCACGTGGATGTGCCGCGCGGACCTGTTCACCACCAGCCGCGGGCGCTGCGAGGTACCGGAGAGCTTCTTGCGCAGCCGCGCGTGCCTGCGCAGGCGGGATACCCGCCGGGTCGCGGAGATGTTGTGCCCCACCGGCTTTCGCGCGGCGGTGTCGGCTTGTGATTGCGCCATGACTACTTACCTGTCTTTCCGACCTTACGGCGGATCTGCTCACCCTGGTAGCGCACGCCCTTGCCCTTGTAGGGGTCCGGGCGGCGCAGGCGGCGGATGTTCGCCGAGATCTGGCCGACTTGTTGCTTGTCGATCCCCGAGACCGAGAACTTCGTCGGCGATTCGACCGCGAACGTGATGCCCTCGGGCGCCTCGATCACGACCGGGTGGCTGTATCCCAGCGCGAATTCCAGGCTGGAACCCTTGAGCTGCACCCGGTAGCCGACCCCGAAGATCTCCATCTTGGTGGTGTAACCCTGGGTGACGCCGGTGACCAGGTTGGACACCAGCGTACGGGACAGTCCGTGCAGCGAGCGGTTGCGCCGCTCGTCGTCGGGACGGTTCACCACGATCGCGCCGTCCTCGCTGCGCTCCACGGTGATCGGCTCGGCGACCGTCAGGTCCAGGGCGCCCTTGGGGCCCTTGACCGAGACCTGCTGTCCATCGATCGTTACGTCGACCCCGGAAGGAACCGGAATCGGCCGTTTACCAATACGCGACATCTGTGTTTACGCTGCCTCTCCCACTACCACACGTACGCGAGGACTTCGCCGCCCACGCCCTGTCTGGCCGCCTGACGGTCGGTGAGCAGGCCCGAGGAGGTCGAGATGATCGCCACGCCCAGTCCGCCGAGCACCCGCGGCAGGCTGGTGGATTTCGCATACACCCGCAGGCCCGGCTTGGATACCCGTCGCAACCCCGCGATGCTGCGCTCCCGGCTGGGCCCGTACTTGAGCTGGACCACCAGGGCTTTGCCCACCCGGGCGTCTTCGGTCCGGTAGTCGCTGATGTAGCCCTCGCTCTTGAGGATCGCGGCGATGTTGGCCTTGATCTTGGAGTGCGGCAGGCTCACCTCGTCGTGGTACGCCGAATTGGCGTTGCGCAGACGCGTCAAGAAGTCCGCGATCGGGTCCGTCATCGTCATTTGCGCCCGATCCTCCTCATCGCTTGCGCTCCGCAGCGTCGCTGGGCCCTCATCGAGCGGTGCTCCTGTCCATCGCGGCGCTCTGCTTGGTCTTAGTCTTAGTCGTTGTCTTAGTCGTTGTCTTAGTCGCGGTCATCACGGTGTCTGTCACCTTCCTCGCGGTGGTTCCCGGCCGAAGACTTCGCATGGGGCCTGCCGCGCACACTGTTCTGGGGTCGTCAAACCCTGGTGGGCCCGTTACCAACTGCTCTTCTGCACACCGGGCAGTTCGCCGGCGTGTGCCATCTCGCGCAGGCAGATCCTGCACAGCCCGAACTTGCGGTAGACCGCACGCGGGCGCCCGCACCTGTTGCAGCGGGTATAGGCGCGCACTGCGAACCGTGGCTTACGCGCAGCCTTGTTGACCAGTGCCTTCTTCGCCATCGTCAGTTCTCCTTGAACGGAAAGCCGAGGGCCCGCAGCAGCGCTCGCCCTTCGTCGTCGGTCGTCGCGGTGGTCACGACGTTGATGTCCATGCCTCGCACCCGGTCGATCTTGTCCACGTCGATCTCGTGGAAGACCGACTGCTCGGCCAGTCCGAAGGTGTAGTTGCCGACGCCGTCGAACTGTTTGGGCGAGAGTCCGCGGAAGTCGCGGATGCGCGGCAGCGCGATCGACGTGAGTCGGTCGAGGAACTCCCACATGCGGTCCCCGCGCAGGGTGACCCGGGCTCCGATCGGCATCCCCTCGCGCAATTTGAACTGCGCGATGGACTTGCGCGCCTTGCGGATCTCGGGTTTCTGCCCGGTGATCAGCGCCAGATCGTTGACCGCGCCGTTGATCAGCTTGGCATCCCGGGCTGCCTCACCAACGCCCATGTTGACGACGACCTTGGTGACGGTAGGAATCTGCATGACGTTGCGGTAGCCGAACTGCTCGTTCAGCGAATCGCGAATTTCGTTGCGGTAACGTTCTTTCAGCCGCGGTGCGACTCTTTGCGCAGTTGTCATCAAATGTCCTCGCCGTTGCGCTTGGAGATACGGACTCGCTTGCCTGTCTCCTCGTCCACCCGGTAGCCGACCCGCGTGGGCTTGCCGTCGGAGTCGACCACCATCACGTTGGAGACGTGGATCGCAGCTTCCTGGGTGACGATCCCGCCCGAGCGCGCCCCCCGCTGGTTGGTCGAGACCGCGGTGTGCTTCTTGATCCGGTTCACGCCCTCGACCAGCACCCGGTTGCGCTCCGGGTAGGCCTGCAGGACCTTGCCCTTGGCCCCTTTGTCCTTGCCCGCGATCACCAGCACGGTGTCGCCCTTGCGGACCTTCATCTACAACACCTCCGGAGCCAGCGAGATGATCTTCATGAAGCGCTTCTCGCGCAGTTCGCGGCCGACGGGACCGAAGATACGTGTTCCACGCGGGTCGTTGTCCGGCTTGATGATGACGGCCGCGTTCTCGTCGAACTTGATGTAGCTGCCATCGGGGCGCCGGCGCTCCTTGACGGTGCGCACCACGACGGCTTTGACGACGTCACCACGCTTGACGTTGCCACCGGGGATGGCGTCCTTGACGGTGGCCACGATGACATCCCCGATGCCCGCGTAGCGTCGCGACGAGCCACCGAGCACCCGGATGCACAGGATCTCCTTGGCGCCGGTGTTGTCGGCGACCTTCAGCCGCGATTCCTGCTGAATCACTCGATCTCCTGACCTGGTTTACGTGTGCACGGCAGGAGAAGCCCAGGAGCCTGACGTGCGCGGTCTTCGTCGCCGAAGGGCACGCAGGGCCGGCAGGAAAAGCTTGACGCTCGCCACGCACCGGCCGAGGTCTGCCCACGGCAACCCCTGAAGTCTAGGCGACGACCAGCACAGAGCCAAATTCGTCTCTCGGGGGCGGCGCGTGGCGGGTCACGTCTATCACAGTGAACTCACCTGTCACGACTTTGGCGTGTCGCGCGGTGTGGTCGGGGTTTCGTGTCCGAGTCTGGCGTTATGGTGCCGCCATGGGCGGTGTGCCGGTTCCCTCGATCAACCTTTCGGGCGTCCTGGAATTGGTGGGCGGGGACACGTATCGACGGGGCTTCGCCTACGCGCGTGAGGGCAGGGTGCTGCGGTGCCTGTGGGATCAGACGACGCACAACCTGGTCGGCAGTGTGCGAGGGAGCCAGGGTCGCAACTACACGACGACGGTGCGGCTGCGGCCAGGCGCGTCCGGGACCTGGGGTGCCGACAGCGGGATGTGCAGCTGCCCGGTGCGGGCGAACTGCAAGCATGTCGCGGCCCTGGTGATCACCGCCACCGCGTCGTCGAAGACACCGACCCGCGTCGTGCGTCCTGTGCCGGCGCTGCCGGCGTGGCGGCAGTCGCTGGACGCGCTGGTGCCCGCGGTCGCGACGCACGGTCACGCCGGGACACCGATCGCGATCGAGCTGAACCTGGCGACGGGCGGGCCGGTCCCGACGCTCGACGCACGGCTGGTTCGCGCCGGTAAGCGTGGCGGCTGGGTGTCCGGTGACCTGAGCTGGGGCAAGCTGTCGATGCTGCGGTACGGCGGCTATTGCGACGACCACCTTCGGGTGCTGCAGGAATTGTTCACTGCCTACCGGGCGTCGAGCCCCAATCCTTCCGGCTATTACGGGTATTCGTACGGCAACTACGGCGATGTGAAGACGATCTCGCTGTTGCGATTCGAGTCCCCGCAGTTGTGGCCGTTGCTGGACGAGGCGCGCCGGGTCGGGGTGCGCCTGGTGACGGCCCAGCCGCCGCAGGAGGTGCCGGCCTACGGTGCGGCGCAGCTGTGCCTGGACGTCACCGCCGACGCGGCGGGCGATCTGAGCGTCCGGCCCGCGCTTCGGGTCGACGGTGTGGCGGCACGGCCCGTGGCGTTCATCGGGTCCTCGGGTCACGGCGCGGTGTACGACGACGGCGGCGTGCGGCTGGCGCGGCTGGAGCGTCCGGCGCCCGAAGCGTTGCAGCGCATGGCGTGTGGTGGCGAGCCGCTGGCCATTCCGGCCGGCGAGGCGGCGGGCTTCGCCGCCGAGTACTACCCGCGGCTGCGCCAGATCGCGGCCGTCACTTCCTCCGACGAGTCGTTCACGCCGCCGGAGATCGTGGGACCGATGCTGGTGTTGCGGGCCGACTACGGCGGCGTGCACGAACTGGAGCTGAGCTGGGAATGGGCCTACCGGATCGGCGACAACGAGCTTCGCGCGGCGTTCGGGGCCGAGGAGTACGTCGCGTCCCGCGACCTGGACGCCGAACGGGCCTTGGCGGCCCGCATCGAGGTGCCCTTGGAGCGCTGGGGCCTGCGCGGCGCCGACGGCACACTGCTCTCGGGGGTGCGGTTGTCGGGCCTGGACACCATGCGGTTCGCCACCGAGATCCAGCCGCGGCTGGCCGAGCTTTCCGACGTGGTGGTGGAGGTGGCCGGAGATCCGGCCGACTATCGGGAGGCGGGTGGCTCGCTGGTCATCGCGGTGCGCACCGACGCGGTGCCCGGCGAGACGGACTGGTTCGACCTGGGTGTCACCATCAGCATCGAGGGCAAAAAGATCCCGTTCGTCAGCGTGTTCACCGCGCTGGCGTCCGGGCAGTCGCACCTGCTGCTTGCCGACGGCGCCTACTTCGCCCTGGACAAACCGGAGCTGGTCACGCTGCGCCGGCTCATCGAGGAGGCCCGCGCGCTCACCGACGGCGACGAGGGACCGCCACGGATCAGCCGATTCCAGGTCGGGTTGTTCGACGAGCTGGCCGAGCTGGGTGTGGTGACGCGCCAAGCCCGCCAGTGGCGGCGCCAGGTCGGCGGGCTGCGCGCGCTGCAGGGCGTGGAGCCCGCGGAAATGCCGAGCGGCCTGCGCGCCGAGCTGCGGCCGTATCAGGCCGAGGGGTTCTCCTGGCTGGCGACCCTGCACGCCCACGGACTTGGCGGGGTCCTGGCCGACGACATGGGCCTGGGCAAGACGATCCAGACGTTGGCGCTGATCTGCCGTGTCCGCCAGAACAATCCGGAGATGGCCCCGTTCCTGGTGGTCGCCCCGGCCAGCGTGGTGGCCAACTGGGCCGCCGAGGCCAAGCGGTTCGCGCCCGAATTGTCGGTGGTGGCCCTCTACGACACGCTGCGCCGCGCCGGCGCCGACCTCGACGAGCTGGCCGCGGGCGCCCACATCGTGGTCACCTCCTACACGCTGTTCCGGCTCGACTTCGACGCCCACGCAACCCGGACGTGGTCCGGGCTGATCCTCGACGAGGCCCAGTACGTCAAGAACCATCACGCCAAGACCTACCAGTGCGCCCGCAAGCTGGCCGCACCGTTCAAGCTGGCCATCACGGGCACCCCGATGGAGAACAACCTCATGGAGCTGTGGTCGCTGCTGTCGATCACCGCGCCCGGACTGTTTCCCAGCCCGACCAAGTTCGCCGACTTCTACGCCAAACCCATCGAAAAAGCCGGCGACGCGGAGCTTTTGGATCTGTTCCGGCGCCGCATCAAGCCGCTGGTCAAGCGCCGCACCAAAGAGCTCGTGGCCGCCGAACTGCCCGCCAAACAAGAGCAGGTCCTCGACGTCGAGCTGCCGCCGCGACACCGCACCCTCTACAACAAGCGGCTGGCCCGGGAGCGGCAGAAGGTGCTCGGCCTGCTCGACGACATGCAACGCAACCGATTCACCATCCTCAAATCGCTGACGGTGCTGCGCCAGATGGCGCTGCACCCCGGCCTGGTCGACCCCGCCCACGACGCGCTGGCCTGCGCCAAGATCGACACCCTGGCCGAGCATCTGCGCGACGTCGCCGACGGCGGGCACCGGGCGCTGGTGTTCAGCCAGTTCACCCGCTTTTTGGGCCGCGTGCGCGGCCGGCTTGACACCGAGGGCATCGACTACTGCTACCTCGACGGGCGCACCCGCAACCGGGCCGCCACCATCCAACGCTTCAAAGACGGCGACGCCCCGGTGTTCCTGATCAGCCTCAAAGCCGGTGGGTTCGGGCTCAACCTCACCGAGGCCGACTACTGCTTCCTGCTCGACCCGTGGTGGAACCCGGCCACCGAAGCCCAGGCCATCGACCGCACCCACCGCATCGGCCAAACCCGCAACGTCATGGTCTACCGGCTGATCTCCCACGACACCATCGAAGACAAGGTGCTCGCGCTCAACAGCCGCAAGGCAAAGCTGTTCGCCAGCGTCATCGACGACGGCAACGCCTTCGGCTCCGCGATCACCGCCGCCGACATCCGCAGACTGCTCGCCTGAGTCAGGACACCGTCAGCCCCGCCCGGCGCGGCCCTCGGCAACGGCTTGCAGCCGACCCCAGTGGTGCGACGCCTTGTGGCTGCGTTGCGCTGATCTCAGCCGTCGGCGCCTGCAGTGCCGGCGCTGCCGGACGCACCGGTGGCGCCGTCGGTGCCAGTGCCCGTGGCCGTGCCGCCGGGACCGCCGTTGGGGGCGGTGATGGTGCCGCCGGCACCGCCGGTGCCGTGGCGGCAGCCGGCATTCCCATTCCGCCGACCGAATACATCGACAACACGTTCACGAAGTTTCTCGAGCCTCTATACCCAGCTCTGGGGAACACCCCGCCCGCGGTGGGGCTGTTCACACCCGAGGGCCTCTACCCGGTTTACTCGGAGCCGGGCCCGGGAGGGAGCTTGGTCAAGCAGCTGCCGTTCGAAACATCGGTGTATCAGGGCGAGAAAATACTCGACAAAACAATCCTGAACGACGTCCACAACCTCGGTGACACGGTAGTGGTTTACGGCGAATCCCAGAGCGCCACGATTTCCGGGCTGAGCATGGCCGATCTCGCCGGCAAAGTGCCGTCCGACAGTGTGCACTTCGTCCTCGTCGGCGACCCCGACACACCCTTCGGCGGCTTGCTGACACGCTTCGCTGCCAGCGACGTCCCCGGGTTGCTCCGACCGGAGCTGACCACGCCCAGCATAGGTGTTCCGTTCTACGGCGCGACTCCCGATGATCTGTTCCCGACCACCATCTACACCCAGCAATGCGACGGCTTCGCCGATTTCCCGCGGTATCCGCTCGATTTCCTGTCGGACCTCAACGCGTTTCTCGGTATCGAGGATGTGAATCCCACGTATCGGGACCTCTCGACAACGGCCATCAGCAATGCCACACAACTGCCGACCAGCGGCGACACCATGACCACCTACTACGGCATTCCCATGAGTATGGAGGCCGGCCTCAATTCCCAGTACATCCCGTTGATGCAGCCGGTGGCCGACATCCCCGTCATCGGGAAGCCGATCGCCGACCTGCTCCAGCTTGACGTGATAGCGCTGGTGAACTTCGGCTACGGGAGTCCCTACTGGGGCTTCTCGGTCGGCGGTCCGGACGGCGGCTATGCGAATGCGACCCAGCCGTTCGGACTGTTCCCGAGTTTGCAAGATTTCCAGCAGCTTCCCGGCGCCCTGTTCACGGGCACCGAAACCGGAATCGAGGACTGCGTCGGCGATCTCACCGGCACGGGGCCCCACCCGGTGTCACTGGGGTCTGCGGCGCTGCCCGACCTGGCCACCATGGTGTGAACCACGTCGCCCAATCAGGCGCCATCGATACCCGACCTTGCCGGGCTCTCCCCGGTCAGCCTCCTCACCGGCCTGCAGGACGGGGTCAACAACGTGGTGAACACGTCCATCACAGCCACCGCGACGGCCTGACCGAAGCGCTCAGCGGCGACCCGGCGGGGCTCGTCGACGCGGTCGGCCTCCCGACCGCGGCGGACACGGCGCTGCTGACACCGCTCGGCGGATTCGAGATCAGCGCCGTCGCGACCAACGCGGTTTCGGTGGTCGGCGACCTGGCCGGGCTGATCCCGTGACGTCGTCATCGGGTTGGTTGCCGAGCAGGCGCGACGGCCTAAGTCCCAGGCGCTAGGACACGTCGACCACGCAGCGAAATCCGATGTGGGTGGTCGCGGTGTCCTGCGACTGCGGTGAGCGGGCTGCGGGGCGGTACCGGTGGCAATATTCCGGCGCGCACAGATACGAGCCGCCCTTGAGCGCCTGACTGACAGCGGGATCGGCGGGCCCCACCGGCGTGCAGCAGCTTTTCGGCGGCTGGTCGAGCCGGTGATGCGCCGAGAACTCCGTGGCCGTCCACTCCCAGACGTTGCCGATCATGTCGAGCAGACCGAACGCGTTGGGCGGAAACGTCCCCACCGGCGAGGTGCCCGCGTAGCCGAGGGCGCCGTCGTTGCGGTAGGGGAACCTGCCCTGCCAGGTGTTGGCCATCAGCTCACCACCCGGCGCGACCTCCTCCCCCCACGCATAGGTGGCCGTGCTCCCGGCGCGCGCCGCGTACTCCCATTCCGCCTCGGTCGGCAGCCGCCGACCCGCCCATCGCGCGTAGGCCGCGGCGTCGGGATAGGCCACCTGCACCACGGGGTGATCCGCGCGGCCGGCGATGTCGCTGTCCGGGCCGAACGGGTGCAGCCAGTCGGCGCCGGGAACCCACTCCCACCATTGCCGCCAGTCACGCAGGTCGACAGGGCCCGGCGTCGGGCGGAAAATCATTGCCCCCGCCCGCACGTCGTGCACGCCCGGGAACTGCGCCGGGTCGACCGGCTGCTCGGCGACGGTCACATATTGTGTGGCGGAGACGAATTCGCCGAATTGCGCATTGGTCACCGGGTGGCGTTCCACCGCGAAAGGCGCCACAGCCACGGTGTGGATCGGCGCCTCTTCGGGATAGAAGCTCGTCGAACCCATACGAAACGAGCCCCCCGGCAGCTCCACCAGTTCGCTGAGCATCACTTCAGGGTAGGACAAGCCCGGCGCGGCGGCGTCATGCCTTCTTCGGTGCCCTGCCGTCGCGCTTCCCGCGATCAGTCGCGGGCGAAGGCCAGCGCCAGTTCGCGTTCCAGATCTTCGTAGGGCCTGCCCGAGATGTCGACGGTGACCTGGGCGATGGTGCCGCCGGTGAAGGTGAACGGCGCCTTGTAGCGGCT
>NZ_JBMIOP010000098.1:0-19642 GCF_049197365.1 Mycobacterium sp. THU-M104 | reverse complement strand
GCCACTTGGGCGTCCGCGTCGCCGGGTCTTCCGCTCCGCTCCCATCGCAACCTCCGAAATAGTCTTCGGCTGTTGCGACGTTGACTGGAATCCGCCAGGGGTTGTCCGTCACGTAATTCCCCACCCTGGGGCGTGTCAGGCGGGGGTTGGGGTGCGCTGCTCAGGTTCGCTTCGTTCAGGTGGCCCCGTCCGGGGGCCTGGAAGGGGCCAGAGGTGGCAAGGAGATCGTGGAACGTGACCGACTTCGTGGAGATGTTCCGGCACTGGAACGCCGGTCGATCCCAGGTGCAGATTTACGAGGCGCTCGGCATCGACCGCAAGACCATTCGCAAGTACTTGGCCCCGGCGCTGACCGAGGGCCTGCAACCGGCCCCCGATGGGGCGTTCGACGAGGATCTATGGCGAGCGCGGATTGCGCGCTGGTTCCCGGAGTTGATCGACCCGACGGTGCGGGCATTGAGCTGGCCGCTGATCGCGGTGCATCACCAGTGGATCGACGAGCAGCTGGCGGTGCCGGTCACGGTGGCCACCATCGCTCAACGGTTGCGCGACGATCACCACGTCGAGGTGTCGGAATCAAGGGTACGGCGTTACATCACAAGCGCTTTCGCCGAACAACGCCTTGAGGAAAAGGTCACGGTGCCACGCGGTGCTGTCGAGCCGGAGCCCGGCAGTGAAGCTCAGATCGACTACGGCAAGCTCGGCATGTGGTGCGACCCACACTCAGGCCGACGCGTGGCGGTGTGGGCCTTCGCGATGATCTTGGCGTGCTCGCGGGCCCTGTTCGTCCAACCGGTGTTGCGGATGGATCAGCGGTCGTGGAATGCCTCGCATGTAGCGGCATTCGAATTCTTCGGCGGTATCCCGGCTCGGCTGGTGTGCGACAACCCCAAAACCGGGGTGCTGCGTGCGGATCTGTATGACCCGCAGATCAACCCGGCCTACGCCGAGCTTGCCGCGTTTTACGGCACCCTGATCGACCCGGCACGAGCCCGAAAGCCCACGGACAAGCCCCGCATCGAACGGCCGATGCCCTACATTCGGGACTCGTTCTTCGCCGGCCGGGAATTCACCGACCTGGCCCAGATGCAGGCCGAGGCGCTGCGGTGGTCGGAACCTCCTCATTTTTGCGGGCATTCCTACGTGATGCATGGACCAGATTTCGCGGGCATATTGGCTTGATGCATTACGCCAACTGAGAAAACCTCAATCTCGCAGCCGTGCCATAACTGATCCTGGATCGTCGATCTTGGTTACGGCTGTGCAATCTCGGTGAGCGTAGCCTGGGGCGCGACAGTTCTGAATAGGCCACCTGCGGAAAGGGAAGCGGATGATTGACGCTGACCAGGCCCTCACGAAAGCCCGGCAAATAAGTCGTTACCCGGTCGTCGATCCCCATGATCTCAGCGGACTGCCCGATGATTTGCGGGTCCGCATCCAAGAGATCGGGGCTCGCAGCGGTTTTGTGCCGAACGTGTTTTTGGCGATGGCCCATCGCCCCGACGAAGCGCGGGCCTTCTTCGCCTACCACGACGCGGTGATGGAACGGTCCGGCGGGCTGAGCAAAGCCGATCGGGAGTTGATCGTGGTGGCCACCAGCGCCGCCAACCGGTGCCCGTACTGTGTGGTCGCCCATGGCGCGATCGCCCGGGTGCGCACCAAAAATCCGCACATCGCCGACCAAGTCGCCACCCACTGGCCTTCGGCGGAACTTACCGACCGTCAACGTGCGATGCTCGACGCGGCGGTAAAGCTGGCCGTACAGCCCTGGGACTTCGGCGAGTCCGACCGCGAATCCCTTCGCGGCCACGGCTTCAGCGACGAGGACATCTGGGATATCGCAGCCGTCACCGCCTTGTTCGGGCTGTCGAACCGGATGGCTCACGTAATGGCGCTGCGACCCAACGACGAGTTCTACCTGCTCGGCCGGATTCCCCGCGCGGGCCGCGAGCGCAGTGGGGATCCCGCTGCATCCACCCGGGAGGCGGCCGAAGCATGAGCTATGAGCACATAGTCGTCGAGTACGACCGCTTCGCCACGATTCGCATGAACCGCCCCGATCGTCGCAATGCGCTGTCTTTGGATCACATGCGCGAGTTGATTGACGCATTTCGGGCCGCCGATGCGTCAGATTACCGGGGAGTCATCCTGGCTGGCGCCGGGCCGGTGTTCTCCGCCGGCCACGACTTCGCCGATATGGTGAACCAAGACCTCGGTTTCATGCGCCAGCTTCTCGGTGTCTGTGCCGAGTTGATGACGACGATGCAGTCAATCCGCCAGCCGGTGATCGCAAAAGTTCAGGGACTGGCCACTGCGGCGGGTTGCCAACTGGTCTGTTCGGCTGATCTGGCGGTGGCCTCGACTGAGGCTCGCTTCGCCATTCCCGGCGGCAAGGGCGGCTGGTTTTGTCACACACCGCTGGTGGCGGTCGCACGGTCGGTCGAACGCAAACAAGCGCTGGAGATGGCCTTTACCGGCGACCCCATCGACGCTGACACGGCGCTGAGGTGGGGCATGGTCAACCAGGTGGTGTCGCCCGATCAGCTCGACGCTGCCACCGAGGGCTTACTGTCGCGGGCCACCCGGGGCAGTTTCGCTTCCAAAGCCCTCGGCAAGTCCGCGTTCTACGCACAGGTCGATCTCGACCAGCCTAAGGCCTACGCTCACGCCGTCGAGGTGATGGCCGCATCCAGCCAGCTGCCCGACGCCCGGGAGGCCATGGCTGCTTTCTTGGAGAAGCGCCCGCCGGTATGGGCAGAGCCGACACGACTCGGCCCCGAAACCGCGCGGCGCTGACGGACCCCATCCGCGACGCGTTACCGCAGGACGCTGCGCGCCGTCCCTGTGCGGCTCACCGCCGGTCGGCACGCGTGGGCCGAGCAATTAATACAACATTAAACTAAATCGGCCGCGTTCGTCGCCGAGGGTGCGGTCACGTTCGCTTGACTGCCGCCTTCGCCGCCGAGCCGGTTGCCAGCTTTTCGAGCAGGCCGATCAGCATGAGCCGTTCGGGCGCCGATAGCGATTCCGCCCACGCCTGTTCGCGGGCGTTGTGGTCGGCGAACGTGCTCTCGATGGCCGCCCGACCGTGTTCAGTGAGCTCGAGTTGGACTGCTCGCGCATCCTGGCGTGACGAGCTCCGTTTCGCCACGCCATTTCGCTCGAGGGTGTTGACCAGCGCCGATACCGCTGAACGGCTCATCCCCGAAAGCGCCGCGACCGTCTTGGCGTCACATGGCCCAACCAGCCACAGCGCGAACACGACTCGAAAACCCGCCCAGCTCCACCCATGCGGGCGGTGCACCGAGGATTCGACGTCGTAGACCAGTGCGCTGGTGACGCGGTGTAGCGCCAGAACGAGGCGCATCGCCACCGGGTCGACTTGCGGAAGTCGCGCCGTCGTCTCGGCGACGGCGAAATCGACGAATGACAGGTAATCCAGACTGCCCGGCTCGATTTGGGGTGTGCTCACGGTACCGACGTTAGCGTTGTCGACCTCACCGGATAATCAAGGCTTGACCGATGCTGTGATCCGGGCTACAGTTACGATAGTTTATAGTAAAACATTTGATTAGTGTGGGGTGACCATGGCCACAGTCTCATTCGCATCCTCGGCGGACCTCGAAGAGAAGGAACAAACGCTGGAAGTGCTCGCCGAGGGCGTCTACGCGTTGACCGCCCAAGGCGATCCGAATATCGGCGCGGTCGAGGGCGAGGACTTCGTGGTGTGCTTCGAGGCGTTGGCGACGCCTGTCGCGGCGCGCGAGTGGTTGGACAAACTTCGCCAGCACACCGATAAACCGGTGCGCTATTTGGTGTTATCGCATTACCACGCTGTCCGGGTGCTGGGCGCGTCGGCGTTCGATGCCGAGATCATCGTCGCGCACGAGAACACTCGCGCTCTTATCGCCGAACGCGGCAAGCAGGATTGGGCAAGCGAGTTCGCCCGGATGCCGCGGCTCGCCAAAGCCCCTGAATCGGTTCCCGGGCTGACCTGGCCGACACTGACGTTTTCCAACCGGCTCACCATCGATCTCGGCGGCGATCGCGGAGATCTGGAGTTGCAGTTCCACGGCCGTGGACACACCGAAGGAGACATTGTTGTTTGGTTGCCGGCCCACAAGATCCTGTTCGCCGGTGATCTCGTCGAAGCCGAGGCTGCGCTCTACACCGGAGACGCCTTCCACCGCGACTGGTCGACGGCCACCCTGGACAGCCTCAAGGCTCTTCAGGCCGAGGCGCTCGTGGGTGGCCGGGGCGCGGTTTCACGCGGCCGTGCCGCGGTCGACGCCGCGATCGAGCAGACCCGCGATTTCCTCACCGTCATGATCCGTGAAGTCGGTGCGGTGCAAGCGCGTGGTGGCACGCTCAGGCAGGCGTTCGAGGCGACCCACGCGGCCCTGTTTGACCGTTACGGACATTGGCCGATCTTCGAGCATTCGCTGCCGTTCGATGTCGCCCGACTCTGGGACGAGCTGTCCGGTGTCGAACGGCCCGTCATCTGGACGGCTGATCGCGACCGTGAGGTCTGGGATCAGCTGCGGTCTTGATCGACACGCCGTCGAGCTGGACCCGACAACTCGCCAGCAGGAGAAAGGATCGACGCGATGACGGCCGATACGGTGCCTTCGCGTCCGCGTGTCGCGGTCTTGGGCAATGGGCCGGTAGGGCAGACCACAGCGTTGCTGCTGGCCAGGTGGGGCATTCCGGTCGTTGTCCTCGACGCTCGGGCGCAGCGCGATCCCATCGGTTCCAAAGCTATCTGCCAGCAGGGCGACGTCCTGGAAGTATGGGATGCCGTCGGCATCGGTCGGCAAGTCGCGGACGAGGGGATCACCTGGGAGCGGGCCCGCACTTTTTACCGCGACCGCGAATTGTTCGAGCGAATGCTACCCGACCGGGGCGAGTCCCCGTTCCCGCCGTTCGTCAACATCTCCCAGACCCGCGTCGAAGAGCTCCTCGATGCGCAGCTCACCGGCAACGCACTGGTCGATGTGCGGTGGGGACATGCCGTGCAGAACGTCAGCCAGGACCAGCGCGGCACCCTGATCACCTGCGCCACCGCGAACGGACCGATCGTTATCGAGGCTGACTATTGCGTGGTGGCTCTCGGGTCGCGCGCTGACCGTATCCGCCAGCAATTGGGGGTCAGCTTTGACGGGCGCTCCTTCGACGACAGGTTCCTGGTCACCGACATCCAGGCCGATATCCCCGGCTGGGAGGCTGAACGCCGGTTCTACTTCGATCCGGAGTGGAATCCCGGTCGTCAGGTGCTCATCCACCCATGCCCAGATTCGACTTTCCGCATCGACTGGCAGGTTCCCGGCGATTATGACCTCGACGCCGAGGAGGCCGACGGTGGCCTCGACACCCGGGTCCGCTGCATTATCGGCGATATCGATTACCGCGTCGTGTGGCGATCGGTTTACCGCTTCCAGTCGCGGGTAGCCAGCCGCCTGCGTGTCGGGCGGGTGTTGCTCGCCGGCGATACCGCCCACGTCGTGTCGCCATTCGGGGCTCGCGGGCTCAACACCGGTGTCTTCGACGCCGACAACGCCGCATGGAAGCTCGCGTTCGTGCTACGCGGCTGGGCGGGAGAGTCGTTGCTGGAGACCTATCACGACGAGAGGTACGCCGCTGCGCGGGAAAACCTCGACGTCACCACAACGACCATGGATTTCCTGGTTCCCCAGAATCGACTCCAGACCCGGCAACGAGAACGCATCCTGTCCGCCGCGCAGCACGATAGGGCGGCGTGGCCACAGGTCGACTCCGGTCGCATGTTCGAGCCGTTCTGGTATGTCGACTCCCCGTTGGTGACACCGGATCCGGCACGCCCGTTCACCGGGCGCCCCGAGCTCGGCACCACACCAAAACCCGCGCCTGGCATCCTCGTGCCCGACGTGTTCGTGCGCACCGGCGACCACGCGCAACTTCGGCTGCGCCAGATCGCCCGTGAAGGGCTGTTGCTGCTCACGGCCGACGGGGTGGACGTCGAGGCGGTGACACGGGCAGCCACTGCCGCGCTCCCGACTGGTGTTCGTGTGCACGCGATCGCTGATATCGACGCGACCGGCGCACTCGCACGAGCACTTCAACCGAACCCCGGGGAAGTGTGGATCATTCGGCCAGACGCCTATATCGCCGCCGTCGCCGCTTTCGATGATCTGGCCGGAATCGACGCAGCGCTCAACCGCACACTCGGGCGAACCAGCCAGCACAGCGAACTATCGCCTTCGAGCGCACCCTGAAAACGGAGGAGTCCTGAGATGGTTTTCTACCGTGCGATGGGCACGATCCCGCCTAAACGCCACACCCAACATCGTTCTCCTGACGGCGATCTGTACTTCGAGGAGTTGATGGGTGAGGAGGGTTTCGCCTCGGATTGTTCGTTGCTGTATCACCGGGGCATGCCCTCGGCGATTGTTGATTCGACCGTATGGGAGCTGCCGAAGCAGTCAACGAAGCCCAACCACCCGCTGCGGCCGCGACATTGGAAATCCCACGATTTGTTTCCCGATGGCCGGTCATCGACCGTCGACGTCGTCACCGGCCGCCGACTGATCCTCGGCAACGCCGACGTCCAGATCTCCTATGTGGTAGCGGGCCAGGATTCACCGCTGTATCGCAATGCCACCGCCGACGAGATCGTCTACATCGAGTCGGGCGCAGCTACCGTCGAGACGGCATATGGTCCACTGGCAGCACGGCAGGGCGACTACGTCGTTATCCCACGGTCAACGACGCACCGGTGGTTGCCCACGGGCAACGAACCGCTGCGGGCCTATGTGATCGAATCCACCGGACACGTCGCACCACCGAAACGTTACCGCTCGCAGTTCGGGCAACTACTCGAAAATGCCCCGTATTGCGAGCGTGATCTGCATGGCCCGACCGAACTCATAACACGCGAAGGCTCCGAGGTCGAGGTGCTCGTCAAGCACCGTGGCCCGCACGCAAGCATCGGAACACGGTTCGTCTACGCGCACCACCCATTTGACGTCGTCGGCTGGGACGGCTGCATTTATCCCTACACCTTCAACATCGCCGACTTCGAGCCGATCACCGGTCGCGTGCACCAGCCGCCACCGGCCCATCAAGTGTTCGAGGGCACCAACTTCGTCATCTGCAATTTCGTCCCGCGCAAAGTCGACTACCACCCACTGGCAATCCCGGTGCCCTACTACCACTCCAACGTCGATTCCGACGAGGTCATGTTCTATTGCGGCGGCGACTACGCGGCGCGGAAAGGATCCGGCATCGAACAGGGCTCTGTGTCTCTTCACCCGGCTGGGCACGCCCACGGCCCACAGCCGGGCGCGGTCGAACGCAGCATCGGTGTCGACTACTTCGATGAGCTGGCCGTAATGGTCGACACGTTTCGGCCCCTGCAGCTCGGCGAAGCTGCATTGGCCTGTGAAGATCCGGAATATGCTTGGAGCTGGGCGCAACGGAGCCTGACATCATGAGCCTGATCCCCCAGCTGTACCGAGGTTTATGTGACGACGCGGCGCTGTTCCCGCCGGGAAATGCGCCGCTGAGCCAGGCGCTGACTAATCATTTCCGTTACCGTGCCGGCGATTTCGCTGATCTGATCGGCAACTTTATATGTCCCGCCGCTCGTCTCGACGACCTTCGGCCCCTACTTTCTCAGGCCACGGCGAAACTCGAAGTGTCGTTGACCTTCCCCGATGGGCTGAGCGGGTTGACGCAGGCACTCGCCGGCGCCGCCAACATTGACACCGCGCTGGTACGCGGGATCGAGATCGCCCTGCCGGCCGTCGCGAAGCCCCGCACCTTTTTCGCCGACCTGGCGGCCACGGGCGTCGCAGCCACGGTGGACGTCTACGTCGAAGTACCCCGCGACGACCGGCAACAGGCCGTGCTCGACGGCATCGCCCAGGCTGGATTGCGCGCGAAATTCCGCACCGGCGGCGTGCGTGCCGACCTGTACCCGAATGAACACGAGTTGGCCGGTTTCTTGCTGCGCGCCCGTGAACGCGACGTCGCGTTCAAGGCGACCGCGGGACTGCATCACGCCGTCCGCAACACCGACCCGGCCACCGGTTTCGAGCAACACGGCTATCTCAACCTGATGCTTGCTGCCGCGGCGCCAGCAGACGAAATGGAAACCCTTCTAGCGTTGCGTGATCCGCTGACAATCACCCAGCGAATAGGCGATCTTGATCCGTCGGTACGCTCGCGATTCATCTCCTTCGGCACCTGCAGCATCAACGAACCCCTGACCGAACTAATCGATCTGGGCCTTCTGCCCGCGTCGGTGACGCAAGGAACAAGAACGTGAGCAGCCTGCCCGTTGCGGCTGAATCACCGTTCGGTATCGACAACCTGCCCTACGGGATATTCTCGCCGCCACACCAACCACCCCGCGTCGGAGTGCGGCTCGGCGACTACGTCATCGACCTGTCGATGATGTTCGGCGACGACGTGTTCGCCGCGCCATCGCTGAACCCGTTCATGGCTCGCGGCCGGTCCAGCTGGGCCGAGACCAGAGAACGCATCACCACGTTGGTGCGCGACGGCCAACTGCCCGAGCGGGCGCTGCATCGAATCGACGACGTCACGATGCGGCTGCCGTTCGAGGTGGCCGACTACATCGATTTCTATGCCTCCGAGCACCACGCCACCAACGTCGGCAAGCTATTTCGGCCCGATTCAGCGCCGTTGCTGCCGAACTGGAAACACCTACCCGTCGGATACCACGGCCGGGCAGGCACGGTGGTGGTTTCGGGAACCGACATCGTCCGGCCCAACGGGCAACGAAAGCCCACCCAATCCGACACGCCGGTATTTGGCCCATCCATCCGACTTGATATAGAAGCCGAGATCGGCTTCGTCGTCGGGGTCGGCTCGCAGCTGGGCCCCCCGATCCCGGTGGACGATTTCGCCGAGCATGTCTTCGGTGTGGTCATCGTCAACGACTGGTCGGCCCGTGACCTCCAAGCGTGGGAATACGTCCCCCTCGGCCCGTTCCTCGGCAAGAGTTTCGGAACCTCGATCTCACCGTGGGTGGTGCCGCTGGCTGCGCTGCAATCCGCACGGGTACCGACACCGATACAGCAACCGGTGCTGCCCTACCTGCAGGAGGTCGAACCATGGGGCCTCGACATCGAGCTCACCATCGAGTGGAACGGTGATGTCGTGAGCCGTCCACCCTATCGCCAGATGTACTGGTCGCCCGCCCAGATGCTCGCGCATGCCACCATCAACGGCGCATCCACCCGAACCGGCGACCTGTTCGCCTCCGGCACCGTCTCAGGCCCACAACGCCAGCAATGCGGGTCATTTCTGGAATTAACCTGGGGTGGAGCTGAACCGGTTGCAGTGGCAGGTTCGACACGGACGTTCCTGGAGGACGGTGACGAGATCGTGATCACCGCCGCTGCACCCGGCCCGAACGGGCGACGCATCGGATTGGGCGAAGTCCGGGGACGAATCACCCCGGCACCGCCCATCCCGTTGCGCACACCATGAAAGCTCCCCGACCCTACGGCGTCTACCGCCGTCGAGCACAACCCCGAAATCGTTCCCCGGATTGGGGCTACAGCTACGGCCGACATCTGGACCGTGACGGTCTGATAGCCTGGCAGGCATGACACGGTCGGACGGAAACAATTCTGGCGGTGGCGATTTCGCTAAAGTCATGTTGGCCGCCGACCTCGCGTCCGCAAGACTGGGCATACGGTTGATCCGCGCCGCGCCCGGAGAAGCGACGGTCGCAATGACGGTCACCGACGATATGCTCAACGGCCACGGCATGACACATGGTGGTTTAGTCTTCACGCTCGCTGACACAGCCTTTGCCGTCGCCTGCAACGGTTACGGAAAGACAACCGTCGCCGTCGGCGCATCAATCACCTTCATCTGTCCGACGCGCGCAGGTGACGAGCTTATCGCTGATGCAGTCGAACGAGTACGCCGTGGGCGTAGCGGCGTCTACGACGTCACGGTGCGGTGCGGCGCGGACATAATCGCCGAATTCCGCGGCAACAGTCGTCAAATCGGCGATGGTGGCCGCTGACGTCGGCCCTCTCCCGGTTTGTGCGCACGGTCTGTGTTGCGTCCGTTTCACGGCCGAAAGGCAGCTTCCTGTACTCACCTACTGGGCGCACCGACCTGCCGAGCAATGGCGGTGCGCGGCGCGCGGATGGGACGGGATTGCTATCGGAGCTGGCGGTGGTCCTCGACTCTGCGGAGTTTACCGGTTTCGGAGCGGGGGATTTCCCCCGGCGCCACGAGTGAGACCGATATCGAAATCCCGATGGTTTCTCGTAGCTTCGAAACGGCCTGCCGGCGCAGCGACCGCAGTGTGTGATCGGCCTCCACCACCTCGTCGGAAAGCACTTCAGCGGTGATCGAGCGGAATGTGTCGTCGGTGAGTTCGGCTCGCACTTCGAGGTTGTCGAGTTCGCCTTCCCGGGTGGCGACAAGCTGGAAGTTCACCGACAGCGCGGGGATGCCGGCAAGCACGTCGCCGACTTGGGTCGGAAAGACGTTGACACCGCGGATGATCAGCATGTCGTCGGCGCGTGCCTTGATGGGTGCCATCCTGACAAGGGTTCGTCCACACGCGCAACGTCCGCGAGACAGCGAGGTGATGTCGGCGGTCCAATAGCGCACCATCGGAAACGCTTTTTTCGTCAGGGTCGTCAGCACGAGCACGCCTTCCTCGCCGTCGTCTAACACCTCGCCAGTTTCACGATCGACAATCTCGGCAAGGAAGTGGTCCTCGTTGATGTGCGAACCCTCGCGCACCTCGACACATTCGTTGGCGACGCCGGGGCCGATCACCTCTGACAGGCCGTAGATGTTGGTGGAGCGCACACCCAGCCCAGCGTCAATCTCGCGGCGCATCGACTCGGTCCAGGGCTCTGCCCCCAAGACGGCAAACCGTAACGATATATCGCTCGCGGCAATGCCGTGGGAGGCCAACTCCCGGGCGATGATGAGCGCGTAACTCGGTGTGCAGGTAATGATCTCGGGCTGCAGGTCACGGATCAAGGTGATTTGGCGGTCTGTCATACCTCCAGATACCGGTACCACCGTCATCCCGAGATGCTCACCGCCACCGTGAACGCCGAGACCGCCGGTGAAGAGACCGTAACCGTAAGCGTTGTGATGGATCATTCCGGGCTCGGCGCCGCCCATCGCCAACGAGCGAGCGACCACTTGGGCGAACAACCGAAGGTCCTCCACGGTGTAGGCGACAACGATCGGCCTGCCAGTAGTCCCCGAGGAGGCGTGTACCCGCGCGACCTGATCCCTCGGCACTGCCAGCATTCCGAAGGGATAGGTATCGCGCAGGTCTGTCTTTTTTGTCAGCGGCAGTCTCGGCAGACCGTCGACCGTCAGCTTGTCGTCAGGGTTAATTCCGGCCTGTTCTAAGCGCTGTCGATAGAAAGGAACCCGATCCCACACATAGCGGACCAACTCGTTCAGCCGCTCACTTTGAAGATCGCGACGTTCGCCGGGGTCCATGGTCTCTGCGACCGGTTCGAAGATCATCTGCGGTCCTTTTTGTCTCTAGCGCGGTCAGAAGATCGGGATGATGTCTTGATCAGAGATGTCGCCGACTTCCTCGCCGGTGATGCCGACTTCGGGGATGGCGGGAAACGGAATCCCGTAGCGCTCGACGACGCTCTTGACGTTGAGCATCGCCTGTCGCCAGTTCTCCCGCTTTTCGTCGTAGGTGGCCACACCAAAACCGGCGGAGCGGGACACTTCCTCGATTTCGCGCTGGGTGGCGATGAAGTCGTCGGGAAGGTCCCAAAACTCTTCGGGGGGTTCGAACAGCATGCCGGACAAAAACACGTAGCCGGCGCGAATCTGCTTGGTTACCAGCGCCTTGTCCGCATCGGAGATCTTCGGATAATCCCGCTCCATCAAGGTCAGACACACCGCCATGTGGCGACCTTCGTCACGGCCGATGTTGCGGAAACCTTCCTTGAACACGGGCTCCTCGCAGTGGCTAGCCATGTGGTGAAAAAGTGTCGCGGCAGCGGTCTCACCCATCAGAAACGAGCTGAACACCACCGCGAGGCTGTAACGAGGTAACGCCTGGTTGTAGCCAGTCCAGTACCGCCCGCCATTGTGGTAAAGCCAGGCGGCGTTGCGTTGAGCCCGTCGGCCGAGATCGGTAGACGGTGCATAGTCGAGCGGGCCCCCCGGCGTGAGCCGGTTGATCGCGAGACCGCAGAACTGTTCGTGGTTCTGTTCGTCGCGCTCGATGGAGAAAAAGGCCCTGCGCACCGCGTCCTCCTCGTGCACCTCATAGGTGTGCGACAGCGCCTGGGCGAACACGGGTGGAGCCGATGCGTCGAAGACCGACAACAACGTGAACCAGTATGCGATCGCCTCACGCTGCTCGGGTGTGTAGCGATTCACGTCAAACGCCGACCAAGGCAGGGCCTCGGGATCCCAATATTCCCGCCGAGCGGCCCTCCAGATCTCTTCCAGGCGCTCCATCTGGGACGACTCCGCGCGCCAGCTGAGCGGGAAGATGTTCGGTTGCGGGATCGCCGGCGGCATATCCATGGTCTTGGCCAAGCGTTCCATCGTCATGAGCGATTTCCTCCTATGCTCGGGCCCTTCATCGTGGACCTCGATGTTTTAAACTTCTGAGTTCCCAGTCGGCTCAGATAACCGACTGAACGGTCGTTCGTTAGACTGTACTACGCTACCAACCTAGGAGGGCAAATGGCAAAGGTTATCCGGCTGCAGCCATCGGGTAAGGAGATCAACTGCGCCGAGGGACAGACCGTTCTCGAGGCGCTGGAACACGCCGGTTATGCGCTGCCCAATAACTGCCGAGCCGGTGCGTGCGGCGAATGCAAGGCCAGGGTGCTCTCGGGCACCTTCGACCAAGGCTTCGTCATGGACATGGCGTTGTCAGCCGAAGAGAAAGCCGCCGGATTCGGCCTTATGTGCATGGCAAAACCGACTTCGCAGGTGCTCGAACTGGACTACGGCACTGCCGACGCTCAACCCAAGCTGTTCGCTCCGCGTACGGCTGTGCCCTTTGTCGTGATTGAAAAGCTCAACAAGACTCCGGCGGTGGTCGAGTTGCGGCTTCGATCCCTTACCCCAGACCGACTGCGGTACTGGCCCGGACAGTACGTGATGCTCAGCAGCCCCGACGGTGAACCTCCAGCGCGCCAGTACTCGATCGCGAACGCGCCCCGCCCCGATGGGGAGATTGCCCTGTTGGTGGCAAAACATCCAGGCGGTCAGACGAGCACCTGGATCCACGACAGCGTCGTAGAAGGAGATGTGGTGTCGGTGTCAGGACCCTACGGCGCCTTCATCGGTGATGTCTCCGTGGAAGCACCGGTCCTGTGTTTGGCTGGCGGTACCGGTCTGGCCCCGATCTTCGCGCTTTGCGACGCCGCCCTCAAACGCGGTTTTTCGTTGCCGGTGACCATTATGTACTCGGCTCGCACGTCCGCCGAGATCTACCAGCCGGGCCTGATCGCCTACTGGCGGCGCCGATACTCCAATTTCAGCTTCCTCGCGACCTTTACCAGGGAACCCCAAAGCCAAGGCAAGCTGCACGGCCGCATCCCAGCGCTGCTACCTGAACTGTTCCCCGACCTGAGCTCCTACCAGGTGTTCGTCGCCGGATCGCCGGGTTTCGTGTCGGACTGCACAGCCTCCGCGCTAACATGCCGCGCAAAACCCGAAAACGTCTTCACCGAAAGCTATCTCCCAAGTGTTCCACCGTTACTCCCGGAGACTGACCGGCTCGTTACGCCTTCGCCCATCGGTTAGCGCTGTGATCGTCGGTTGCAACGGCTCAGCGGGCGCAGGTGAGCGGCCTTCGGATGGCGCGTCTACGCCTGCTGCCGCAGCTTCGAAGTGTCGAGTCCGAACAATCGGACGCTCTCTGCGCGTATGTCGATCTTGCGGACCTTCCCCGTGACGGTCATCGGGAACTCCTCGACGACATGAACATATCGGGGAGTTTTGTAGTGGGCCAGCTTACCGGTGGCAAAGGCGCGGATCGCGTCCGTGTCGAGCGCGGGCCGCCCCGGCCGCATCCGAATCCATGCGCAGATTTCTTCGCCGTACACCGCATCGGGCACACTGACCACGTGCGCGTCATCGATATCGGGATGGGTGCACAGGAATTCCTCGATCTCGCGGGGATAGACGTTTTCCCCGCCGCGGATGACCATGTCCTTGAGTCGACCGACGATGTTGCAGTAGCCGTCGTCGCGCATCACCGCCAAGTCTCCGCTGTGCATAAAGCCCTCGGAGTCGATGACCTCACTGGTCGCGGCGTCGTCACGCCAGTATCCGCGCATCACCGAGTAACCGCGGGTACAGAACTCTCCGGGCTGTCCCCGTTCGACGACGTGCCCGGTGTCGGGATCGACGATCTTGATCTCGAGATGGGGATGCACGCGACCAACGGTTGCGGTTCGCCGCTCCAGGTCGTCGTCGATGCGCGTCTGACATGACACCGGCGACGTCTCTGTCATGCCGTAGGCGATGGCGACCTCGTTCATGTTCATCTCGGCCACGCAACGCTTCATCACCTCGACCGGGCAAACCGACCCCGCCATGATTCCGGTACGCAGCGACGACAAATCGGTGCCAGCGAAATCTGGGTGTCCCAGCATCGCGATGAACATCGTGGGCACACCGTAGACACCCGTGCACCGTTCCGCCTCGATCGCGGCGAGTGTCTTTCCGGCATTGAAGCTGGGTGCCGGGATGACCATGGTCGCCCCGTGTGCGGTGCAACCCAGGTTTCCCATTACCATGCCGAAACAGTGATAGAACGGCACTGGGATACACAGCCGATCGTCAGGACCCAGGTTGAGCAGTTCGGTGACGAAGAAACCATTATTGAGGATGTTACGATGCGACAGCGTCGCGCCCTTGGGGAAACCCGTTGTCCCCGAGGTGTACTGGATGTTAATCGGGTCGTTGTTATCCAAGCCGGCCAACCGGGCCGAAAGTTCTTCCTCGCAAACACGTTCGGCATCGCTGTAAAGCCGGTCCCAGCCCGGGGTACCGAGAAAGATGACGTCTTCCAAAGCGGGGCATTGGGGCCGTACTTCGTCGACCATTCCGACGTAATCCGAGGTCTTGAACGTGGTCGCGGCAACAAGGATTCGAACACCCGACTGGTTGAGCGCATACGTGAGTTCATGTGTGCGATACGCGGGGTTGATGTTGACCAGGATTGCGCCGATCTTCGCCGTGGCATACTGGATAATCACCCACTCGGCGCAGTTAGGTGACCAAATGCCTACGCGTTCACCTTTATCCACGCCCAGCGCGATCAGGCCGCGGGCCACCTGGTCGACGTCGGTATTGAACTCGCGATAAGTCCATCGACGGTTCGCGCAGATGTCGACCAGCGCCTCGACGTCTGGATTCAGCGCAGCAATGCGCTCAAGGCTGGCCCCGATCGTCTCTTCGAGAATCGGGATGTTGGTCGGGCCGATATCATAGGAGTCCATCGTTGTGCCTGCGAGTGCCTTTCGTATCGAGCCGAAATCCAGAGACGAGCTCGACAGACGTCGTAGCCGCTAGCCAGTCATCAACTGTGCACAATCTCCTCGGTCGAGTACATCGTAGCTCCACCAGTAGCGAAATTGCGCACATCCGCACCGGCAGCGGCCATCTCGGGTGACTTGAGCGCAGTTTTGAGATCCTCGGAGGTGTCGAACAACAGGCTGGCGACCATGTAGTACGGCGGATCCTGCCCCGGCGGTATCGACCGGCACTTGCCGCTCGTAAACCCTACTAGTCCAGGAACTTTCAATGCCATCGGTATGTGAGTGTGTTCATAGTGCTCATCGAACGCGGCTGGATCGGCAGGCTGGCCGTAACAGACTGATACGCGAAACATGTTTAGCGGTCCTTTGTTTGGGTTTCAGGCATTCTTCTTGGCGACCAGGGTGAGGACATCGTAGGTGGCTACCGGTTTGTCGTCCTGATTGGTCACCACCGCATCCCATCGGACCTCGCCGTAGTCGGCCGTAAGCCGAGGTGTGACCTGCTTGGCAGTCAGGGTGACGGTCAATGCATCGCCAGGCTTCACCGGGGTCAGAAATCGCAGACTGTCGACGCCGAAGTTGGCCAATACCGGCCCCGGGTTCGGCTCGACGAATAATCCAGCGGCCAACGACACCACCAGGTATCCGTGCGCGACGATTCCCCCGAACAGGGGGTTGTTCGCGGCAGCTTCGGGATCGGTGTGAGCATAAAAAGTGTCGCCGGTGAATTCCGCAAAGTGGTCGATATCGTCTAGCGTCACGATCCGCGGACCACCAACGATGGTGTCGCCGATCTCCAACTCCTCAAGATGCTTACGGAACGGATGAACATCGGTTCGGATGCGGCGCGCACGAGAAGTCCACCGCCCGGTGATGGCTGTCATCATGTCTGGCCCGGCCTGAACAGCCGTACGCTGCATGAAGTGCAAAACACCCCGGATTCCGCCGAGTTCCTCCCCGCCGCCGGCGCGACCAGGACCACCATGCACGAGGGTCGGCAGCGGTGACCCGTGTCCCGTGGATTCCTTGGCGTCGTCGCGGTCGAGGACCAATACCCGACCGTGATATGGCGCAATGCCGATCACGACCTGCCGAGCTACGTGGGGATCGTGCGTCACCAGTGAGCCGACAAGGCTGCCCCGGCCCCGGGCGGCCAGCGTCACGGCGTCGTCGATGTCGCGATATGCGATCACGGTGCTCACCGGGCCGAATGCCTCGACGCTGTGGGGGGCACTGGCAGCTGGGTCGGTGGCCTGCAGCAACAGCGGCGGCAGGAAGGCACCGCGCATCGGGTCGGCGCCCTCGACAGTGAAATTGTCTGGATCCCCGCTGACTAGGGTGGCAGCGTCACGCAGGCTTTTGAGGGAGCGCAGCACTTCCTCCCGCTGGGCGATGCTGGCCAGCGCACCCATGCGCACCGTCTCCAGGTCGGGATTGCCGACGACGACCTTGGCCAGCCGCGCAGAAGTCGCCTCGACGACATCGCCGATCAGGGATTCCGGTACCAGCGCGCGCCGGATAGCCGTACATTTCTGACCGGCCTTGACAGTCATCTCGGTGACGAGCTGTTTGACGTACAAGTCGAATTCCGGGGTATCGGGACTGGCATCAGGGCCCAGGATCGAGCAGTTCAAGGAGTCGGCTTCGGCGTTGAAGCGCACCCCACCTTCGACGACGTTGGGGTGACTACGCAGCTTGGCTGCGGTCGAGGCCGATCCGGTGAACAACACGGTGTCACGGCCGTCGAGTACGTCGAACAGGCCTTGTGGGCTGGCGCACCACAGCTGCACCGTTCCCTCTGGCAACAAACCCGAATCGACGATGGCGCGAAATATCGCTTCGGTCAGGTAGGCCGTCTGGTGCGCAGGTTTGACGATGGAAGGCACACCGGCCAAAAACGCCGGGGCCAGCTTTTCGAGCATACCCCAGACCGGGAAGTTGAAAGCGTTGATCTGGACAGCGACTCCGGGTCGCGAAGTGTAGATGTGCTGGCCGATGAATGTTCCAGCACGACTGATATTTTCGATCCCACCGTCAAGGTAGACGGTGTCGTTGGGAAGCTCGCGGGCACCTTTGCTGCCGTAGCTGAGCAGTGTCCCGATGCCACCGTCGACGTCGATAACGGAATCACGCACGGTAGCGCCGGTGGCCTTCGACAATGGGTAGAACTCGTCCTTGCGGCTCATGAGAAGCTTGCCCAGCGACTTCAGGGCGGCCGCACGTTCGTGGAAAGTGAGTGCGCGCAGTGCTGGGCCACCGACCTCGCGCCCATGGGCGACGGCGGCCCCGAAGTCCTGGCGCGACGAGGTGAAGCGGGCCACTTCCTCCCCGGTGACGGCGTTGGCCAGGGGTATCGACTCACCGTTCGGCGCGATCCATTCGCCGGTGACATAGCTCTCGAGAACTGCAGTCAACGTTCTACTTTCTTCCTCATTTTCCAACCGTCCATTCGTTCGGTAGCGTAGCAGCCGTGCGGGAACACATCAAGGCTGTTCATCTCCGCTAGCCACTTCGACCTGAAAAACCCTCGCGTGTTGTGAGCGGTTCGGTCGGCCGTGCCTAACTTGAAGAACGAACGGGCCTCGGTCGGTGTCGATTACGCGGCGAGTGCGCTGATCTTGACCAGGTTGTGGGTGAGGATCCCATGTCCGGTCCAGATTCGGGTGCCCTCGGTGCTGTCAATGCGGGTTCGATCCCAGCCGTAGCCGCGTTTGAGGGTGCTGATTCGGCCTTCATGGCCGTTGCGCCACTTGATGGTTCGCCGAAACGCGGGCCGGTGTTCGGCGGCTCGTCGGGTCTGGGATGGTTTGCCTTTGCGCGGTATCACGACCGTGCGCACACCCAGGTCGTGCAGGGCGTCTTCGACGCGTTTCTCGCCGTAGCCGCGGTCGGCGGTGACGGTGGCAGGTGTGCGCCCGACTCGCTTGGTGATCCGCGCCACCGCCGGCGCCAGTTGCGGCGCGTCGGGCGGGGTTGCCCATATCCACGGTGTGATCGCGCACGACGCCATCCTCGTTGTCGGTGACCTGGGCCTTGTACCCGAACTCGACCGGTCGCCCGAGGCGGCCCTTGGCGATCGGGCGGGCATCGCCGTCGTGCAGGCTGACCCTCCGGGTGGCGCCCTCGGGGGTCTGTCCGGAAACTCGTTGGCGGGTCTGCGTGGCGATCTGGCGTGTCGCGGCCAGGAGTTTCTGCAGGTCGTTGACCGCGCGCACGAGCCGGCCCCGCCGCCGGCCGGCCACTGCGTCGCGCCCACCTTGAGCACGCAGTGCGGCGGCTTTGGCTTCGGCTCGGCGCACCGCCCGCTTGGCGTTGACCAGCAGCCGCTCGGCGTCACGCGCGGCGGTCTGCGCCAGTTCGGTCGGCTCACCGGTGCTCTTGAGTACCGCGGCGGTGGCCTCGTCGCGGCCCAGTGCGGCGCGAGAGCGCAGCTTGGCCGCGACCGCGTGAGCGCGCTTACCCGCCGCGCGGGAACGATCCCGCACCCGGGTGCGCACCGCACCGCCGGCGGCCTGGATCCGCTTGCTGGTTGTTGCGATCCGCCGTACCGCCTTGGCCAGCAGCCCCGAGTCGGTCCGATAGGCCACGGTAGCCAGCACCACCGTCGTGTCGGCCCGCACTCGGATGGTGCGCAGCAGCTTGGCCTCGGCCGCCTTGGCCAACAGGGCTTCGTTGAGCCCGTCCACCGCCGCCGACCCGCAGCGCGTGGTCAGCTTCATCAACGTCCTCGGATGCGGAACCGGCGCCTCCAGCGGGATCCGGCAGAACATCCGCCACGTGATCGAGTCTGAGACCTCCCGGCGCAGGCTACCCATACCGTCTAGCCCGGATTTTTCGCGGAATGCCGAAGTAGCTGGGTGTTGATGCGCGAAAGTACCTGTCCTGCAACGAATAATGGGAATTCTCTAGGTTTCCATATGGCGAGCGGAAGGCACTTCGCAAGTGAAGAGTATCGCGGTGACGCGGCGGGTGAAAGTATCGGCGGACGGTCGCGGGGTGGTGTCGCACGCCGGGCTGGGGCTGTTGCGGGAACTGGCCGATCTGACCGGGTTATCAGCGCAGGTCACGGCGGTGTTGGCCGATACTTACAAGGGGCCGTGGACCTATGCCCC
>NZ_JBMIOP010000075.1:0-35044 GCF_049197365.1 Mycobacterium sp. THU-M104 | reverse complement strand
CCGCCGGGGCCCGCTCCCAGGACGACGACGTCATAGTGAGAAGTCACGAGCCCACCCTAGTGGGCGGCCGGGCCGGCCGTTAATACGGAATGATCCCAACCAGGCAGTGGCCCGTCTGCTGGCAGTAGAAGAAACCGTAGAGCGGCGCGGCGGCGGCAACAGAGGCCAACGGCCCCGACATCACCGCCACCGACAGCGCCGAGACCAGGGGCCGCCCTTCGGTCATCGCCAGCATCACGGCGCCCACGGCGCAGACCACGACGTAGATCAGGACCACGAACACCGGCAGCGACTTGTCGATCGTGTGGTACCACCACGAGAACAGGCCCAGCCCCACCGGCGCCGCCGCGCACCACACGCCGGCGATCACCAGCGCCAGCTTCCACCACTTCAGGTAGAGATAGCGACCGGGGACAGTGACCGGCGGCACCGGTGCGCCGGTCGGCTCGCGCCCCGCCGGCGCCTCGGGGCCGGTGACCGCCGGTACCGGCTGTGAGCCGGTGTCGTCGGAGAAATCCGGCACCCAGGACTGGGTGCCGGTGTGCTCCTCGTCCGAGAAGTCCGGCACGAACGCCGCGGTCCCCGGGCCCGACTCGGGGTCGTGATCCTCAGCCACCGGCGACGACCCGCAGCGCGACGAGCACACCGAACCATCCCGGCCCGAGTCCGAGGACGAATGCGCCCAGCGTCGTGACCCAGCGGCGACCGGAGAACAGGATCGTCAGCAACCCGGCCACGGTCGGAATCCCGACCACCAGCGCGATCGCGACGTCCGGGCGGATACCGGTGTGGGCCGCCGAGGTGAAGGCGACGGCGCCCAGCAGTCCGGCCGCGCACCCGGCCAGCATGGCGCTCGCCAGCAGCCAAGGACGCGGAAGCGGGATCACGGTGACGAGATTACTGCGATTGCCGGGCGGGGGGAGGACACGTTCCCGGGGCGGCCCCGGTGTCGGGGACCACCGCCTCGCCCCGCGCCAGCGGGCGTTCCCCGCGCTGGTAGGCGGCGCCGGTGACGACGGTTGCGGCGCGCAGCCGGGCCTTCTCCTCGTCGGTGAACACGCGACCACGGGACAGGAACCGCACCCCTTCCGGCGCCTCCAGGCTGAATCCGCCGCCGCGGCCCGGTACGACGTCGATGACCAGCTGGGTGTGCTTCCACACCTCGTATTGCGGGCCCGAGATCCACACGGGCACCCCGTCGCCGACGTCGAGCACCCCGAGCAACACGTCGCGGTCGCCGACAAGGAAGTCCCCGAGCGGATAGCACATCGGCGACGACCCGTCGCAGCAGCCACCGGACTGATGGAACATCAGCGGACCGTGGCGTTCGGCCAGTCGCGCGAGCAACTCGGCAGCGGGGGCGGTGATGACGGCCCCCGCCGGGGGACCCGAGTCCATCAGAAGAAACCGAGCGCCTTGTCGGAGTAGGAAACCAGCATGTTCTTGGTCTGCTGGTAGTGCTCGAGCGCCATCTTGTGGCACTCGCGCCCGAAGCCGGACTGCTTGTAGCCGCCGAACGCTGCGTGCGGGGGATACACGTGGTAGCAGTTCACCCACACCCGCCCGGCCTGGATGCCGCGGCCGGCCCGGTAGGCGGTGTTCCCGTCGCGGCTCCACACACCCGCGCCCAGACCGTAGAGAGTGTCGTTGGCGATCGCCATCGCGTCGTCGTAGTCGTCGAACGACGTCACCGTCACCACCGGGCCGAAGATCTCCTCCTGGAAGACCCGCATCGCGTTGTTGCCGGAGAAGATCGTCGGCTGCATGTAGTAACCGCCGGAGAGGTCGCCCCCGAGTTCGGCGCGCTCGCCGCCGCACAGGACCTTCGCGCCTTCCTCTTTGCCGATCTCGATGTAGGACAGGATCTTCTCCAGCTGATCGTTGGAGGCCTGGGAGCCCAGCATCGTCTCGGAGTCGAGCGGATCGCCCTGCCGCACGGCCTTGGCCCGGATGGCGGCCAGCTCGAGGAACTCGTCGTAGATGTCGGACTGGATCAGGCTGCGCGACGGGCAGGTGCACACCTCGCCCTGGTTGAGGGCGAACATGGTGAACCCTTCCAGCGCCTTGTCGCAGAAGTTGTCGTGCGCCGCCATCACGTCGGAGAAGAAGATGTTGGGGCTCTTGCCGCCGAGTTCGAGGGTGACCGGGATCAGGTTCTGGCTGGCGTACTGCATGATCAGTCGCCCGGTGGTGGTTTCGCCCGTGAACGCGATCTTGGCGATGCGGTTGCTCGACGCCAGCGGCTTGCCGGCTTCGGCGCCGAATCCGTTGACGACGTTGAGCACCCCCGCCGGCAGCAGGTCGCCGATCAGCGACATCAGGTACAGCACCGACGCCGGGGTCTGCTCGGCGGGCTTGAGCACCACCGCATTGCCGGCCGCCAGCGCGGGCGCCAGCTTCCAGGCGGCCATCAGGATCGGGAAGTTCCACGGGATGATCTGCCCCACCACCCCGAGCGGCTCGTGGAAGTGGTAGGCGACGGTGTCGGAGTCGATCTGGCTCAGCGAGCCCTCCTGGGCGCGTAACGCCGCGGCGAAGTACCGGAAATGGTCGGCTGCCAGCGGGATGTCGGCGCTGATGGCCTCGCGGATCGGCTTGCCGTTGTCCCAGACCTCGGCGACCGCCAGCGCGAGCTTGTTCTCCTCCATCCGGTCGGCGATCGCGTTCAGGATCCCCGCCCGGGCGGCCGGCGCGGTCTTACCCCAGGCCGGAGCCGCCGCGTGCGCGGCGTCGAGCGCCTTGTCGATGTCGGCCTCGCCGGAGCGGGCCACTTCGCAGAAGGTCTGGCCGGTCACTGGCGTCGGGTTCTCGAAGTACCTGCCACCCACCGGTGCGACCCACTGCCCCCCGATGAAGTTCCCGTACCGGGATTCATACGACATCAACGCCCCGGCCGTACCCGGACGTGCGAAAACGGTCATCTGCTCGGCTCCTCGCCCTCACCGCTGTAACACACCTCACAGTACCGCCGGGGCCACAATGTCTGCCATGACATCTGAGGCTTCCACGGCCGGCGCCGACCCGTATCTGTGGCTCGAGGACATCACCGGCGACGAGGCACTGGACTGGGTGCGGGCACGTAACGCAACCACACTGGCGGAATTCCGGGACGCCGGCTTCGAGCGGATGCGCACCGAGGCCCTCGAGGTGCTCGACACCGACTCCCGCATCCCTTACGTGGTGCGCCGCGGCGAGTACCTGTACAACTTCTGGCGCGACGCCGCCAACCCGCGCGGGCTGTGGCGGCGCACCACCCTGGACAGCTACCGCTCCGACTCCCCCGAGTGGGACGTGCTGATCGACATGGATGAATTGGGCCGAGCCGACAGCGAGAAGTGGGTGTGGGCGGGCGCCGGCGTCATCGAGCCCGAGTACACGCGCGCGCTGATCGGCATGTCCCGCGGCGGCTCGGATGCGTCTATTGTCCGTGAATTCGACATGTCCACAAGGCAATTCGTCGCGGATGGATTCGAGCTGCCACAGGCCAAGTCCCAGATCGCTTGGGAAGACCCCGATACCGTACTGGTGGGCACCGACTTCGGCGCCGGCTCGCTCACCGAGTCGGGCTACCCGCGGGTGGTCAAGCGGTGGCGCCGGGGCACACCGCTGACCGACGCGGAAACCGTCTTCGAGGGCGCGCCCACCGACGTGCGCGTCTCCGCCTCGGTGGACCGCACCCCGGGTTTCGAGCGCACCCTGCTGGGACGGGCAGTCGACTTCTGGAACGAGGAGATCTACGAACTGCGCGGGCCGGAGCTGATCCGCATCGACGCCCCGAGCGACGCCAGCGTGTCGATTCACCGGCAGTGGCTGCTGATCGAACTGCGCAGCGACTGGCACCACGGCACGGCGACCTACCGTACGGGTTCGCTGCTGGCCGCCGACTACGAGCAATTCATCTCCGGCACAGCGCAGTTGCGCGTGGTGTTCGAGCCCGACGCTCACACCGCCCTGCATCACTACGCCTGGACCCGAGACCGCCTGCTGATCGTCACGCTGGCCGACGTGGCCAGCCGCGTCGAGATCGTCATGCCGCCCTCGCGATCGTCACGGGGCACCTGGCGACGCGAGCCCGTGGCCGGCATCCCGGCCGCCACCAACACCGTTATCGCCGCCGCCGACGAACACGGTGACGAATTCTTCCTGGATTCCAGCGGATTCCTCACCCCGTCCCGGTTGATGCGCGGTACCGGCGCGGGGCCACTCGACGAGATCAAGTCGGCGCCGACATTTTTCGACGCGGCGAACTTTTCGATCGCCCAGCATTTCGCCACTTCTGCGGACGGTACCGCCGTCCCGTACTTCGTCGTGCGACCGGCGGGCGCCCCCGGCCCGGGCCCGACACTGCTCTACGGTTACGGAGGATTCGAGACGGCCAGTACGCCGTCCTACAACGGCGTGCTGGGCCGGTTGTGGCTGGGCCGCGGCGGCAGCTACGTGCTGGCGAACATCCGCGGCGGCGGCGAGTACGGGCCCGGCTGGCATACCCAGGCGATGCGCGAGGGCAGGCACAAGGTGGCCGAGGACTTCGCCGCGGTGGCAACCGATCTGGTGGCCCGCGGCATCACGACGGTGGAGCAGCTCGGGGCGCGCGGGGGCAGCAACGGCGGGCTGCTGATGGGCATCATGCTGACCACGTACCCGGAGAAGTTCGGCGCCCTGGTCTGCGATGTGCCGCTGCTGGACATGAAGCGCTACCACCTGTTGCTGGCCGGCGCCTCGTGGATGGCCGAGTACGGCGACCCGGACGATCCCGACGACTGGAAGTTCATCTCCGAATACTCGCCCTACCAGAATATTTCGGCTCTACGGCGCTATCCGCCGGTGTTGATCACCACGTCCACGCGCGACGACCGCGTCCACCCCGGCCACGCCCGCAAGATGACGGCGACCCTCGAGGCGGCCGGGCACACGGTCTCCTACTACGAGAACATCGAAGGCGGACACGCCGGGGCGGCCGACAACGAGCAACTGGCGTTCAAGGCGGCGCTGAGCTATTCGTTCCTGCACCGGACGCTGCCCGTCAGGTCCGGTGTGCGCACACACGCCGGGCCGCGACCCTAGGATCGTGGACGTGTCAGCTGTCGAACGCGTCGAACTCACGCTGCTGGTGACCGGCCTGATCGGCATCGCGGCCGGGGCAACGCAGGCGCGGTTCCGCTACATCGCCCACCGCCGGGCGGGCCGACGGTACTACTGGACGACCTCGATCACCGGCATCATCTGTTTTGCGATCGGGGTGGGCAAAATCTGGCCGAACGGCATCCTCGCGGCGTCGGTCTTCGTGGCCATCGTGGTCTTCTCGGCCTACCTCAGTACGCCCTATCTCAAGGTCGGCGGCCGAATCTACGCCTCGACGCCGGAGAATCGCCAGCCGGATCCGTAGGCTGCCGAGCTATGAAACCTGGCAATCCGGCCCCCGGGTTCGAGACCCTGCTGTACACCACGTCGGGCCCCGTGGCCACCATCACGCTGAACCGCCCCGAACAGCTGAACACCATCGTCCCGCCGATGCCTGACGAGATCGAGGCCGCCATCGGCCTGGCCGAGCGCGACCCCGGCGTCAAGGTCATCGTCCTGCGCGGAGCGGGCCGGGCCTTTTCCGGCGGCTACGACTTCGGCGGGGGCTTCCAGCACTGGGGCGAGGCGATGATGACGGCCGGCGCGTGGGATCCCGGCAAGGACTTCGCGATGGTGACCGCGCGCGCGACCGGGCCCACAAGTAAGTTCATGGCCATCTGGCGGGCCTCCAAACCGGTGATCGCGCAGGTCCACGGCTGGTGCGTCGGCGGGGCCAGTGACTACGCGCTGTGCGCCGACATCGTCATCGCCAGCAACGACGCGGTGATCGGCACCCCGTACAGCCGGATGTGGGGGGCCTACCTGACCGGGATGTGGCTCTACCGGTTGAGCCTGGCCAGGGTGAAGTGGCACTCGCTGACGGGCCGCCCGCTGACCGGGGTCCAGGCCGCCCAGGTCGAGCTGATCAACGAAGCGGTGCCGTTCGATCGCCTCGAGGCCCGCGTCGCCGAGATCGCCGCCGAGTTGGCCGTCATCCCGCTGTCGCAGTTGCAGGCGCAGAAGCTGATCGTCAACCAGGCCTACGAGAACATGGGCCTGGCTTCCACCCAGATGCTGGGCGGCATCCTCGACGGGCTGATGCGCAACACCCCAGAGGCGCTCGAATTCATCCGCATCGCCGAGACGGAGGGAGTGCGGGCGGCCGTCGAGCGCCGCGACGGCCCGTTCGGGGATTACAGTCAGGCCCCCCCAGAGCTCCGGCCCGATCCGACGCACATCATCGTCGCTGATGACGAGTGATAGTGAGACTGACTACAAAAACGTCGAACATCTCGGAGGGCCCTGCGCACGGCCCTCCGACAGTGCTACGGTAACAACCATGTCTCGGCTGAGTTCTGGCCTGCGTGCGGGCGTCGTTTCCGTCATTGTCGGCCTCGCATCGGTTCTGGCCGTCGCAGTGTTCCCGAACACCGCCGGCGCCGACTCCACGGACGACTTCCCGATCCCCCGCCGGATGATCGCCACCACCTGCGACGCCGAGCAGTACATGGCGGCCACCAGGGACACCAGTCCGGTGTACTACGAGCGCTACATGATCGACTACAACAACCACCAGCAGTACGCGCAGGCCACCCAGGACAAGGTGCACTGGTTCTTCGGCATGGACCCGGCCGGGCGCAGGGAATACTCCGAGCACTTCTACGACCAGGTCGACCCGCTGTGGTGGGGCTGGCGCAACCACATGAAGCTGTTCTTCAACAACAAAGGCGTCGTCGCGAAAGCCACTGACGTGTGCAACAACTACCCTCGCGGCGACATGTCGGTGTGGGACTGGGGCTGAGAGTCCACCGAACCGGATCGACGTCCACCCCTTCCGGCCGTCGTCGCGGCGATAGGTTTGACCCTCCGCGCACAGGGGAAGGCTCACCGGCATGACTGTCAACGCCGATGATGTCGATGTGAGTGTCAACCTGGATGTACGTCGCCGGGCCGGCTGGTTGCCGGAGAACCACGATGCACTCGAGTCGTGGCTTTGCGGCCACCGGAAGCGCGTCGAGGTTAAGGGCGGGCAGAACGAGCTGCACCCGGTGCTCAAGGAATTCAAACAGCTGATCGACGACGACCCTGTGGTGAACATGTACGTCAACGAGATGATCGACCAGGTGCCGCGCACGAAGATCTACCGCGAGCGCCACGTGCACGACGTGGACCAGCTGCTGGGCCTGATCAACGGGGTGCTCACGATCGCCCCGGAGTTCGGCGACGACGCGGTGATCATTCCGCTCAGCGCCGTCTTCGACTGGACAACGACCACCCCGGCGGGTGTCGCCGCATTCCGCGATCCGCGGATCAACGAGATGATCAAGAAGATTTTGGGCGCCTGGTGCGAGTTCCTCGACAGCCCCGATTCGCTGTACGTGCTCAACGATTCCCCGACGGGCTGGAAGTCCCGGGAGGCCTGCAGCACGATCGGCATGGATCAGTTCGTTCACGACCCCGACGACGAGCACTGGGGCTTCAAATCCTGGAACGATTTCTTCACCCGTCGCCTGAAGGACGGCCAGCGGCCCGTCGCCGCGCCGGGCGACGACAGCGTGATCGTCAGTGCCTGCGAGTCGACGCCGTACCGCATCGCGACGAATATTGCGCGCCGGGACCAGTTCTGGATCAAGCGTCAGCCGTATTCGCTGCGCGACATGCTGGCCAACGACGAGTCGGTCGACCAGTTCGTCGGAGGGACGGTGTACCAGGCGTACCTCTCGGCGATGAAGTACCACCACTGGCACAGCCCCGTGGCCGGGACGATCGTGCGGGCGTTCGTCCAGCCGGGCACGTACTTCTCGGAGACCGTCTCCAAGAGGTGGGACGCCCTCAATCCACCGGACTCGCAGTCCTACATGGCGCATGTCTCGGCGCGCGCAATTCTGCTCATCGAGGCCGACAACCCAGTCATCGGGCTGATGGCGCTGGTGGCGGTCGGCATCGGCGAGGTGTCCTCCACACTGATCGGCGAGAACATCAAGCCCGGTTACCACGTGGACAAGGGTGAGGAACTCGGCTATTTCCAGTTCGGCGGTTCGACGCACTGCCTGGTGTTCCGCCCCGGCGCGATCGACGACTTCAACGTCTCGGCCATTCCCCAGTCCGAATACGGCACAGCACCGACGATTCTGGTGAATTCGAAACTCGCCGTCGCGCCCGCTCAATAGAGCGGGGAAGTACGCCTTTTCGCGGTCCTCACCCCGTGAACGCGGCTTCTGACAGCGCCGAAGACGAACATCGCGTAGTCCGTCGACGCGGCGATGCCGACGTTGACGCTCACCGAGGGAAGCGTGGTGGTGACCGTGAGCCTCCACGCGCGCCGCCGCACGCCGGCGCCGATTCTCTTCCGTACGAGCGCGCTGGAAAGCGCGTTGCGCCACCGGCAGAGCATAACGCACATACCGTGATTTACATCACGCACAATGCGTGATTTGTCGACCTTCGGGCACCACTCGGGCTTGCCGTTACGCACGTGATATGCCTTACACTTCAGGGACCGACAGGAAGGGGCCAACCGTCCGACCCCGGGTACGGCACCGTGATTTACTTAGGCAAGCCTTGGTTGCGTACCAGCCACACCGCCGTCGGCTCGGGTGTCCGGAACGCAGCGACGACACGGCCGGGGCCGGGGCGGCCGGCATGACCCGGTGATCCGTAGCTGACCATGCTCGAGCGGGCGGCGGAACCGGTCGGCTCCGCCGAACCGCCGACCGGTGAAGGGGACTCCGATCTTCAAGTTGCTGTCGCGAACCTGGATTGCGCTGGTGGTCCTGGCGGTGGTCGTCGTCGGGGGATTCGTCGTGTACCGGGTCCACGGCTACTTCGGCTCCGCCAAGCGGGAGTCCTACGCCGACAGCAACCTCGAAACCCCCAAGCCGTTCAACCCCAAGCGCATCATCTACGACGTCTTCGGTCCGGCTGGAGCGGTCGCGGACATCAGTTACTTCGACGTCAACGGCGACCCGCAGCGCGTCGACGATGCCCGACTGCCCTGGTCGCTGCACATCACCACCACGAAGGCGGCAGTGATGGGAAACCTCGTCGCACAAGGGGATAGCAACACGCTCGGCTGCCGGATCACAGTCGACGGCGAAGTCAAGGCCGAACGGATCTCCCACGAGGTCAACGCCTACACCTTCTGCCTGGTGAAGTCCGCGTGAGCGCGCCGCGCCCGGTGGCCGCGGCCGGCTCCCACCACACCGAACGGCCCCTCCTCGCCCGGGTCATCCACGTCTTCGCGGTGCCGATCATCCTGTTCTGGATCGCCGTCGCCGTCATCCTCAGCGTGTTCGTCCCCTCGTTGGAAGTGGTCGGGCAAGAACGTTCGGTGTCGCTGAACCCTGAGGACGCGCCGTCGTTCAAGGCCATGAAACGCATCGGCCACGCGTTCAAGGAGGGCGAGACCGACAGTTCGGCGATGATCGTCCTGGAGAGCAACCGGCCCTTGGGCGACGACGCGCACCGGTTCTACGACGTCCTGATCCGCAATTTGCGCGCCGACCCCCGGCACGTGCTCAGCATCCAGGACTTCTGGGGGGATCCGCTCACCGCGGCGGGCGCACAGAGCAACGACGGCAAGGCCGTGACCGTCCAGGTGAACCTCGCAGGTAACCAGGGTGAGCCGCTGGCCAACGAATCCGTCGAGGCAGTCCGCAAGATCGTGGCCGCCGTACCCCCACCGCCAGGGGTCAAGGCCTATGTCACCGGCGTCTCAGCGCTGGCCTCCGACCTGCACCACAGCGGCGACCGGTCCATGCTGCGCATCACCGCGACGACGGTGGCCGTGATCCTGATCATGCTGTTGTTCGTCTACCGTTCGCCGATCACGGTGTTTTTGCTACTGGTCACCGTCGGTTTCGAGCTGACCGCGGCCCGGGGTGCGGTCGCGCTGGCCGGGCATATCGGGCTCATCGGGCTGTCCACCTTCGCGGTCAGCCTGCTGACGTCGCTGGCTATCGCGGCCGGCACCGACTACGGAATCTTCATCATCGGCCGCTACCAGGAGGCCCGCCAGGCCGGCGAGGACAAGGAGTCGGCCTTCTACACGATGTACCGGGGGACCGCCCACGTCATCCTGGGCTCGGGCCTGACCATCGCCGGTGCCACGTTCTGCCTCAGCTTCGCGCGGATGCCCTACTTCCAGACCCTGGGCGTGCCATGCGCGGTCGGGATGCTGGTCGCGGTGACGGTCGCGCTCACGCTGGGGCCCGCGGTGCTGACCGTGGGCAGCCGGTTCGGCCTGTTCGACCCGAAGCGGGTGCTCAGGGTCCGGGGCTGGCGACGTGTCGGCACGGCGGTGGTGCGCTGGCCGCTGCCCATCCTGGCCGTCACGTGTGCGGTCGCAATGGTCGGGCTGCTCACCCTGCCCGGCTACAAGGCCAACTACAACGACCGCAACTACCTGCCCACCTTCATCCCCGCCAACGCCGGCTTCATGGCCGCGGACCGCCACTTCTCGCAGGCCCGGATGAAGCCGGAGATCCTGATGATCGAGACCGATCACGACATGCGCAATCCTGCGGACTTCCTGATCCTGGACAGGCTGGCCAAGGGCATCTTCCGGGTTCCCGGAATCTCCCGCGTGCAGGCGATCACGCGGCCTGACGGCACGACGATGGACCACACCTCGATCCCGTTCCAGATCAGCGTGCAGAACGCCGCTCAGCTGCAGAGCATGAAATACCAGCGCGACCGGATGAACGACCTCCTCATCCAGGCCGACGAGATGGCCAAGACGATCGCGACGATGCAGCGCATGTACGACCTGATGACCCGGCTCGTCGCCACCACCCACCGCATGGTCGGCGACACCGAGGCCATGCAGCAGATCACCGACGAACTGCGCGACGAGATCGCCGACTTCGAGGACTTCTGGCGGCCTATCCGCAGCTATCTCTACTGGGAGAAACACTGTTACGACATCCCGGTCTGCTGGTCGATTCGCTCGGTGTTCGGCGCGATCGACGGCGTGGACGAGATCTCCGATCAGCTCACCACACTGGTGGGTGACATCACAGAGCTCGACCGACTCATGCCGGAGATGGTCGCCCAATTCCCGCCCATGATCGAGAGCATGGTCACCATGCGCACCATGATGCTCACCATGCACAGCACGATGTCGGGCATCTTCGACCAGATGGACCAGATGAGCGACAACGCGACGGCGATGGGGCATGCGTTCGACGCCTCCAAGAACGACGACTCGTTCTACCTGCCGCCGGAGGTCTTCAAGAACAAGGACTTCAAGCGCGCGATGAACAACTTCCTGTCCGAGGACGGGCACGCCGCCAGGTTCATCATCCTGCACCGCGGGGATCCCGCGTCGACCGCGGGGATCGCCAGCATCGACATGATCCAGACCGCGGCCGAGGAGTCGCTCAAGGGAACACCGCTGGAAGACGCCGAGATCTCTCTGGGCGGAACCGGCGCCGTGTTCAAGGACATCTCCGAGGGGGCCCAGTGGGACCTGGTGATCGCCGGGGTCTCCTCGCTGTGCCTGATCTTCATCATCATGCTGATCATCACCCGCGCCTTCGTGGCCGCCGCGGTCATCGTCGGCACCGTGGCGATATCCCTGGGTTCGTCGTTCGGCCTGTCGGTGCTGTTCTGGCAGCACATTCTCGGCATCGAACTGCACTGGCTGGTGCTGGCGATGTCGGTCATCGTGCTGCTGGCCGTTGGATCGGACTACAACCTGCTGCTGGTGTCGAGGTTCAAACAGGAGGTCGGCGCCGGCCTGAACACGGGCATCATCCGGTCCATGGGCGGCACCGGCAAGGTCGTCACCAACGCAGGCCTGGTCTTCGCGTTCACCATGACCTCCATGGTCGTCAGCGACGTGCGGGTCATCGGCCAGGTGGGCACCACCATCGGCCTGGGCCTGCTGTTCGACACGCTGATCGTGCGCGCGTTCATGACCCCGTCCATCGCCGCACTGCTGGGCCGCTGGTTCTGGTGGCCGATGCGGGTGCGGTCGCGGCCGCCGCGGGTCCGGGCGAGCACCGTCCGGCCGCCCGATCACTCCTTCGCCTACAGCGATTAGCCGGCCGGCCCGTGCACACGATCGCGCTCATCGGGTTCCTCGGCGGCCTGATCACCGGCATCTCGCCGTGCATCCTGCCGGTGCTGCCCGTGGTGTTCTTCTCCGGCGTCGGCGCGGCCGGTGAAAGGTCCTCCGCCCGGCCGTATCTGGTGATCGCGGGCCTGGTGTGCAGCTTCGGCGTGGTCACCCTCGCCGGTTCGGCGCTGCTGTCGGCGCTGCACCTGCCGCAGGACGCGATCCGGTGGGCGGCCCTGGTGACACTGACGCTCATCGGCCTGGGCTTGGTCTTCCCGTCGCTGCAGCATCTCATCGAGCGCCCGTTCGCCCGCCTTCCGCAACCCCGATTCACTTCCCGGAGAAGCGGTTTCGGCCTCGGGTTGACGCTGGGCACGCTGTACGTGCCGTGCGCGGGGCCGGTGCTGGCCGCGATCGTGGTCGCCGGCGGCACCGCGTCGATCGGCGCGCCGGTCCTGATCCTGACCCTGATGTTCTCCGTCGGCACCGCCTTACCGCTGCTGATCTTCGCGCTCGCCGGGCGGCGCGTCGCCGAGCGCGTCGCCGCGTTCCGCCGCCGGCAGCGCGCGGTGCGGGTCGCCGGCGGGACAACGATGATCGTGCTGGCCGTGGCGCTGGTCTTCAACCTGCCCGCGATGCTGCAGCGCGCGGTGCCCGACTACACCGCGGTGATGCAGAAAGACCTCGGCGCCAACGACATTCGACGAATTCTCGACCCCGGTGGCACGAAGAACGACGCGGCGGCGGGCCGGCTGGCCGACTGCATCGACGGCGCCGACCGGCTGCAGGAGTGTGGGCCGGCGCCGGCGCTGACCGGGATCACGGGGTGGCTGAACACCCCGGACGGCAAGCCGATCGACCTCGCCTCGCTGCGCGGCAAGGTGGTCCTGATCGACTTCTGGGCGTACTCGTGCGTCAACTGCCAGCGGGCCATTCCCCACGTCGTCGACTGGTACGACCGCTACCGCGACGACGGCTTCGTGACGATCGGCGTGCACACCCCGGAGTACGCCTTCGAACGGGTCCCGGCCAACGTGGCCGCCGCGGCCGCCGCGCTGCACATCACCTACCCCGTCGCCCTGGACAACGACTACGCCACCTGGAACAGCTACCAGAACCTGTACTGGCCGGCCGAGTACCTGATCGACGCCGACGGCACCGTCCGGCACACCAAGTTCGGCGAGGGCGACTACGAGGGCACCGAGGCGCTGATCCGCCGGCTGCTGGTGGCCGCCGACCCCGCCCTCCGGCTGCCCTCGGCGTCCGGCGCGGCCGACGACACGCCGCGGACCCGTCTGACGCCCGAGACCTACCTGGGCGCGGGCAAGGCCACCTACTACGGCGGCGCCGGCCGATACGACTCCGGCACGGCGACATTCAGCTTCCCGGCGACGTTGCCCGACAACCGCTTCGCGCTGCGGGGCCGCTGGAGCATCGACGATCAGGGCGCCACTGCGCAGAGCGACGACGCCGCCGTCCGGCTGAACTACACCGGCAAGGACGTGTACGTGGTCGTCGGCGGCACCGGCAGCATTGCCGTCACCCGCGAGGCTGGCCCCTCGCCGCCGGGCCACCCAGCACCGCCACCGCGAACCACACGGGGACGAACCTACTGAATCCCCCGCAGGTAGGCGGCCTGGCCGAGATGCTGGGCGCAGTCGTCGATGATACTCACCAGCCGGGTGCCGGCCGTCACCGGCGGATCCCAGTTGGAGTCCACAATGCGGGCCAGCTCGCCGGCCGTGACCCCGGCGAGATATTCGAGGGTGAGCTTGTGCACCGCGTGGTAGTAGCCGGACAGCAGGCCGGCGGGCGCGTGCACCTTGGCGACCTGGTCGGGCCCGTGACCGTAGCCGGTGTCGTCGCGCGGCAGGTCCAGGCCGAACCGCTCCACCCATCCGTCGCGGGTCCACACCTGCTCGACCCCGGCCACGTGGGCCAGCTGGATGTCCTGCACCCGTGCGCTGTGCCAGAGCAGCCAGGCGATGCTGTTGGCGTCCGGGGTGGGGCGGTAGTCGGCCACCTCGTCGGTCAGTCCGTCGGTGAGGTCGTCGACGTGTTCGATCAGCCGGGTGAACGCGTCCCGGAGGAGTTCCTGAACGGCGGCGTCGGGATCGGCCATACCGCCGACATTACGGCAGGCCGCGGCCCTGGCACGACCCCCGGCGCGGTCGTAGATTGATGAGGTGTACTACGACCTCGTCATCCGCAACGGCACGATTGTCGACGGTCTGGGGGGTGAGCCCTACGGCGGCGACGTGGCGGTGCGCGACGGCGTCATCGCGGCGGTCGGCGCGGTCAACGGCGCCACCGCCGCGCGCGAGATCGACGCCACCGGGCTGCTGGTCACGCCCGGCTTCGTCGACCTGCACACCCACTACGACGGCCAGTCCATCTGGTCGGAACGGCTGACGCCGTCGTCGGCGCACGGGGTGACCACGGTGGTGATGGGCAACTGCGGGGTCGGCTTCGCGCCGTGCCGCCAGGAAGACCACGACGTGCTCGTCGACGTGATGGCCGGGGTCGAGGACATCCCCGGCGTCGTCATGACCGACGGCCTGCCGTGGACATGGGAGACCTTCCCCGAATACCTGGATGCCCTAGAGGCGGGACAGCGTGACATCGATGTGGCCGCCTACCTGCCGCACTCGCCGCTGCGGGTCTACGTGATGGGGCGGCGCGGCGCCGACCGCGAGCCGGCCACCGCCGAGGACCTCGCGACGATGCGGGCGCTGGCAGCCGAGGCGGTCCGCGCCGGTGCGCTGGGTTTCGCGACGTCGCGGTTCGCGATCCACAAGACCGAGAGCGGATCACCGATTCCCAGTTACGACGCCGCGCGGGAGGAGATCGAACAGATCGCCCGAGGTGTCGCTGACGGCGGAGGCGGTCTGCTGCAGTTCGTGCCCGACATCCCCGCCGGCGGTTACCAGCCGGTTCTGCAGGCGGTGTTCGACGTGGCCGAGGACGTCGGGCTGCCGGTCACGTTCACCCTGGTGGTGGCCAACGCAGGCGATCCGACATGGGAGGACGCCATCACGATGATCGAGAAGGCGAACTCCGCCGGCGGCGACGTCACCGCCCAGCTGCTGCCGCGCCCGATCGGGCTGATCATCGGGCTGCAGCTCACCGCCAACCCGTTCGTGCTCTACCCCAGCTACCGCGAGATCGCGCACCTGCCGCTGGCCGAACGGGTCGCCGAGATGCGCAAACCGCAGGTGCGCGCGCGCATCCTGGCCGACAAGCCCGGCCACGGTCACCCGATCCTGTACGTGGCGCAGATGTGGGACTGGATCTACCCGCTGGGCGAGAACCCCGACTACGAGCCCGACCCGTCGACAAGCATCGGAGCCCGCGCCCGTGCCCGCGGGGTGGACCCCAAAGAGGAGGCCTACGACCGGCTGCTCGACGACGACGGACGCGCCATGCTGCTGGTCGCCACCAGCAACCTGGCAAACAACTCGCTGGACACCGTCGGCGCATTGCTGCACCGCGACGACGTGGTCCTCGGTCTCGGCGACGGCGGCGCCCACTACGGGATGATCTGCGACGCCAGCTACTCGACGTACTTCCTGACACACTGGGCGCGCGACCGCACGTCGGGCCGGTTCAGCGTGTCCGAGGCCGTGCGCGCGCTGACCTCGGTGCCCGCCCGGGTGGCGGGCCTGGGTGACCGCGGCCGCATCGCCGTCGGCTGCAAGGCCGACCTCAACGTCATCGATCACGCCGCGCTGCGGCTGCACAAACCGGTCATCCGCCACGACCTGCCCGCAGGCGGGCGCCGCCTGGACCAGACGGCCGACGGTTACGTCGCCACGATCGTGTCCGGCGAGGTGATCGCCCAGAACGGCGTCCCCACCGATGCCCGGCCCGGCAAGTTGGTTCGCGGCCGGCGGTCATCCCCAGCACCCGCCCGATAACGCCACGAACGGCATGCTGTCCCGGTTAAGTTGGGTCAGTGACGAGCCCGCATTTTGCGTGGTTGCCGCCAGAGATCAACTCGGCATTACTCTTCGCCGGTCCTGGAGCGGCGCCGCTGCTTGCTGCGGCGACCGCGTGGGAAGGGCTGGCCGAGGACCTGGCGTCGTCATCATCGTCGTTTTTGTCGGTGACGACGGACCTCGCCAGTGCGTCGTGGCAGGGCGCTTCGGCGACGGCGATGCTGTCGGTCGCCACGCAGTACTCGGGGTGGCTGAGCGCGGCGGCGGCCCACGCCGAAGCGGCAGCAAGCCAGGCGACGGCGATCGCGGGTGCGTTCGAGGCGGCGTTGGCGGCCACGATCCAGCCGGCGGTGGTCACGGCAAACCGGATGCTGGTGCAAGCGCTGGCAAACACGAATTGGTTCGGGCTCAACACCCCGGCGATCATGGACACCGAGGCCGCGTACGAGCAGATGTGGGCGGCCGACGTCGCGGCGATGTTGAACTACCACTTCGACGCCTCGGCGGCCGCCGGTCAGCTGGCGCCCTGGCGGGAGGTCCTGAACAAGCTCGGTTTCCAGTTCAGCAGCAGCCAGCTCACCAGCATTCTGCCCGGTATCGGCGGCCATGTCGCCAATCTCGGTTTCGGCAACGGCGGCAGCCAGAACGTGGGCGTCGGCAACTTCGGGAACAACAACCTGGGCTGGGGCAATCTCGGAAACGGAAACATCGGCCTGGGCAACATGGGCAACAACGATTTCGGCATCGGGTTGACCGGCAACAACCAGATCGGCTTCGGCGGCCTCAACTCGGGGAGCGGGAACATCGGCCTGTTCAACTCCGGTAACAACAACATCGGCTTCTTCAACTCGGGCAACGGCAACTTCGGGATCGGCAACGCCGGCTCGTTCAACACCGGCTTGGCCAATGCCGGGAACATGAACACGGGGCTGTTCAACAACGGGTCCGCCAACATGGGCGTCTTCCAGAGCAGCGCCCTGAGCGCTCAGGCGGGCCCCGACGCCGGCATGCTCGGCTCCGGCCGCTACGTCACCGGCGGACTGAGCGCCGCCAACATGGGTTCGGGGCTACTCAGCTCGGCCACCGTCCACACCGGCGGGCTGAGCGCGAGCCTGGACCACGCTGCCCTGCTCAATCCCGCCGCGGCCGGCGCCCCCTTCGCCGGACCGGTGGACCAGCCCGCCGCTGCCGTCGGCGGCGTCGGGTCGTTCGGCGCGAACGCCACCGCCACCGCCATCGCCCCAGCCGGCGCTGCCCCTCCCGCCTTGGCCTCCGTGGGCGTGCGTGCCGTGCCCACCGCTTCCGCGGGCGTCATCACCCCCGCCGGCGCCGCTGTCGCCGCCGACACCGGGATGCGCAGCAGTCCGCCCGCTCGTGAGCCGGGGATCCCCACCTCGGGCTTCTTCAACAAGACCGACCGCACCCCGGCCGGTCCGAACCCGGGCATCAGGGAGCTGAGCCTGCTGCCGAGCCCGCCCGGATAGAAACCCGTTTCGCCAGGCCCGGCACCTATCCTCGAGACCATGCGGACGAAAAAGAAGGTGGACCTCCAGCGGCTCGCCGCCGCTCTCACCGACTACGCCTACGCATACCTGATCACCGTCGACGACGGCTATCACGTGCACACCGTGACGGTCGCGCCGACGTTGCGCGACGGGACTTTCGACGTCGGCCCCATCGGCGGGCGCACCCGCGACAACCTCGCCCGGCGCGGCGATGTCACCCTGCTGTGGCCCCCCACCGAGCCGGGCGGTTACTCGCTCATCGTCGACGGGCATGCGCAGGACGCGACGCCCGGTTCCGCGTCCCTGAGCGTCGTGCCCGACCGCGCGCTGCTGCACCGTGACGCCGCCCCCGACTCACCCGGAGCGGCCAGGGGAGTCCTGCACGACTGCGTCGTGTTCTCGCTGCCGGCCTAGGGGCAATGTCGCGCAGTTTCATCCGTGAGCCGCGTCGCGCCGCTCGGCCCGCCGTGGAGCCAAGAAGATGCCGTCAGCATCAACAGCTGGGGTCACCCCGACCGCGCGTACGAGCCGCTGCTGCTGGCGCGTTGCCTGCAGCGCCATCCGGCGCTGGTGACCGGCAGCACGGAGGCCTGCGCCGGCCCGCGCTGGAGTCCGGCCCAGCGGACGCTGATCGCGGCGGTGGACGAGCTGGAACGCACCGGCTCTTCCGGGGTCGTCGAGCAGGCCCGGCTGCAAGGACGACTGCGTGCCGCTCGAGGAATCCTGAGACACGAAAAAACCCGGCCCCCAAGGGAACCGGGCTTTTTCGTGCAGGGAATTCTTCGGTTGTCGGACTTAGAAGTCCATGCCGCCCATGCCGCCGGTCGGGTCGCCCGCGGGAGCGGCCGCCTTCTCCGGCTTGTCGGCGACGACGGCCTCCGTCGTCAGGAACAGCGCGGCGATGGACGCCGCGTTCTGCAGCGCCGAACGGGTGACCTTGACGGGGTCGGCGACGCCGGCCTTGAGCAGGTCCTCGTACTCGCCGGTGGCCGCGTTCAGGCCGGTGCCGGCGGGCGAGTTGCGGACCTTCTCGGCCACCACGCCGGGCTCCAGGCCACCGTTGAAGGCGATCTGCTTCAGCGGTGCCTCCAGCGCCACCCGCACGATGTTGACGCCGGTCGCCTCGTCACCGTCGAGCTTGAGCTCGTCCAGCGACGGCGCCGCGTGCAGCAGGGCCACGCCACCGCCGGCGACGATGCCCTCCTCGACGGCCGCCTTGGCGTTGCGGACCGCGTCCTCGATGCGGTGCTTGCGCTCCTTGAGCTCCACCTCGGTGGCGGCGCCGGCCTTGATCACCGCAACACCGCCGGCCAGCTTGGCCAGGCGCTCCTGCAGCTTCTCGCGGTCGTAGTCGGAGTCGCTGTTCTCGATCTCGGCGCGGATCTGGGCCACGCGCCCAGCGATGGCGTCGGTGTCACCGGCGCCCTCGACGATGGTGGTCTCGTCCTTGGTGACGACGACCTTGCGGGCCTTGCCGAGCAGGGACACGTCGGCATTCTCCAGCGACAGGCCGACCTCCTCGCTGATCACCTGACCACCGGTGAGGATCGCCATGTCCTGCAGCATCGCCTTGCGGCGGTCACCGAAGCCGGGCGCCTTGACGGCCACCGACTTGAAGGTGCCGCGGATCTTGTTGACGACGAGGGTGCTCAACGCCTCGCCCTCGACGTCCTCGGCGATGATCAGCAGCGGCTTGCCCGCCTGGATGACCTTCTCCAGCAGCGGAAGCAGGTCCTTGACGGTCGACACCTTGGAGCTGACCAGCAGGATGTAGGGGTCCTCGAGGACCGCTTCCTGCCGCTCGGCGTCGGTGACGAAGTAGCCCGAGATGTAACCCTTGTCGAACCGCATGCCCTCGGTGAGCTCGAGCTGCAGGCCGAAGGTGTTGGACTCCTCGACGGTGATGACGCCCTCGTTACCGACCTTGTCCATCGCCTCGGCGATCAGGTCGCCGATCGACTGGTCGCCGGCTGAGATGGCCGCGGTGGCAGCGATCTGCTCCTTGGTCTCGACCTCCTTGGCCTGCTTGAGCAGGGTCTCGGTGACCTTCTCGACGGCCTTCTCGATGCCTCGCTTGAGGCTCAGCGGGTTCGCGCCGGCCGCGACGTTGCGCAGGCCCTCCTTGACGAGTGCCTGGGCCAGCACCGTGGCCGTCGTCGTGCCGTCACCGGCGACGTCGTCGGTCTTCTTGGCGACCTCCTTGACCAGCTCGGCGCCGATCTTCTCGTAGGGGTCCTCCAGCTCGATCTCCTTGGCGATGGACACACCGTCGTTGGTGATCGTGGGGGCACCCCACTTCTTCTCCAGGACGACGTTGCGGCCCTTGGGGCCCAACGTCACCTTTACCGCGTCGGCGAGGGCGTTGAGCCCCCGCTCGAGGCCGCGCCGGGCCTCTTCGTCGTACGCAATTATCTTGGCCATTGCGAAGTGATTCCTCCGGATCGGGAATGAAACTGGGGTCGCCGGGTGGCGACAACCCAATTACTTACGCTGGCCGGGCGCAGTGCCCGCGACGGACGACCAGACTGGCCTCACCGTCCCGACCTAGCACTCACCGTTGGCGAGTGCCAACGTCATTCTTAGCACTCGCCCATGCCGAGTGCAAGAACGGGGCGGGCTTATCGCGGCGGGCGTAAACCGTCGATGACGACGTCGGTCGCCCGCTCGGCCGGCGCCGCGTCGTAGGCCTGCACCGCCTGGCATCCGACGAGGATGGCCTTCAGATCCCGCATATCGATGTCGCGCCGGGCGGTGCCCGCTTCCTGCGCGGCGCGAAGCAGCTCGCCCAGCATGGCCTTGAATGCGTCCTCGGCCTCGGGCGCGGCGCAGGCGATGTCGATGCCGTACCCGGCCAGTGCGTCGACGAGGCGCCGCATGCGGTTTTCGACGACCGGCGCGAACAGCGCCTCCTCGGCCGGGAAGTGGCGGTAGACCGTGCCCGCGCCGACATCCATTTCGACGACCTGCAGTGGGAGCGCCGCTACAGCCGGGTGGGGGCCTACGGGCAATCCAAGCTCGCCAACCTGCTGTTCACCTACGAACTGCAACGGCGGCTCGCCCCGCGCGGAACGACGACCGCCCTGGCCGCCCACCCCGGCGGCTCGCGGACCGAGCTGACCCGCAACCTGCCCCCGCTGGTCGAGCGCATCGTCACTCCGGTGCTCGACCCGCTCATGCAGGACGCCGCCATGGGCGCGCTGCCGACCTTGCGCGCCGCGACCGATCCGGGCGTGCTCGGCGGCCAGTACTACGGTCCCGACGGCTTCGCCGAACTGCGCGGCAATCCGAAGCTGGTCTCGTCCAGCGAGAAATCCCCTGACGTAGAACGGCAGCGGCGGCTGTGGGAGGTCTCCGAACGGCTCACCGGGGTGGTCTATCCGCTGGGCTGACCGGCAGGTCGAGCAGCTGTTCGTAGAAACCGCCGAACCCGCGCCCCCGATCGACCAGGTGGATTTCCAGAATCCAGTGGCAACGGCGCCCTCGCGGATCGGTCCGGCGCATCGGCTGGTCAGATCCGGGCATGATGTACCACTGGGTGCCGGGGCCGGCGATCTTGCGATGCGGGAACTCGCCCACCAGGTGACCGGCGATGGGGCTGCCCCACTCGAAGCCTTCGGCGCGGGCCACCCCGACGACGAAGTCGAACAACTCGGCCCCGGTGACGTCGGGGTGACCGTCGAAATGCTCGCGCCCGGCCTCCCACACCTGGGGCAGCGCGTCGCGCAGGGCCGACTTGACAGGGTCGTCGCCCAGTACGTAGGTGCGGCCGAAGTCGGCCTCCCAGTCCTCGAAGATCGGTCCCAGGTCGAGGACGACGATGTCGTCGGCGGCGACCACCCGATCCGGCGGGCGTTCCGAGAACGGCTGCAGGGTGTTCTCGCCGGCCCGCACGATCCGCCGATGCCAGTGCCGGGTCACGCCGAGCATCTCCGCGGCGAGGTCGCCGATGTCGTCGGACAGCTCCCGCTCCCCCACGCCGGGACGGATCATGGCGCGCCGTTCGATCTCGTCGAACAGTTGCGCCGCCTTGTGCTCGGCGTCGAGAAGCCGTTCGACGCGACCCAGTTCCTCGGCGGTGAGCCCGTCCACACCCGCGATGCTAGCGACGGTGGCAGGCTGAACGGATGTCGCTCGTGGTGCCGCCCTATCCCCCGCCCCGCTACACCGCCGGCGAGCCGGAGGTCAGCAGCTGGCTCAAGCGGGCCGACTCGCCGCCGGACCACGAAGCTCCGACGGGAGTCCGCTACCACTATCTGGCTGACCAGCGGGCCACCGACGGCGACTACGGGCTCTACCGGGTGGACCTGCCGTCCGCCGGTGGCGGACCGGGGCCGCACTTCCACCGCTCCATGTCGGAGGCGTTCTTCGTGCTGTCCGGGACGATGAAGCTCTACGACGGCAAGGAATGGGTGGACGGGAGACGGGGCGACTTCCTTTACGTTCCGCCCGGCGGGATTCACGGCTTCCGCAACGAAGCCCACGAACCCGCGTCGATCCTCATGCTGTTCGCCCCGGGCGCGCCGCGGGAGGCCTATTTCGAGGGATTCGCGGCACTGGCCGAACTGACCGACGACCAACGCAGGGAATGGTTCGTCCGCCACGACAACCACTGGGTCAGGTAACCGCCCCGTCGCCGGGCCAGCGGCCCCCGATCCGGATGGGTATGTTTTGGCCATGACTTCAGACAAATGGTCGGAAGCCGACGTGCCGGACCAGAGCGGCCGCGTCGCCGTCGTCACCGGGTCCAACACCGGAATCGGCTACCAGGCGGCCGTCGCTCTGGCCTACCGCGGCGCGCACGTGGTGCTGGCGGTGCGCGATCTCGCGAAGGGCAACGCCGCCCTGTCGCGCATCGTCGCCGCACACCCCGGCGCCGACGTCACCCTGCAGGCCCTGGACCTGAGCTCGCTGGACTCGGTGCGTTCGGCGGCCGACGCGCTGCGGGCGGCCTACCCGCGCATCGACCTGCTGATCAACAATGCCGGGGTGATGTGGACACCCAAACGCCTCACCGCGGACGGCTTCGAGCTGCAGTTCGGCACCAACCATCTCGGCCACTTCGCGCTGACGGGCCTGCTGCTCGACCACCTGCTGGACGTGCGCGGCTCGCGAGTGGTGACCGTCAGCAGCCTCGGTCACCGGCTGCGGGCCGCAATCCACTTCGACGACCTGCAGTGGGAGCGCGGGTACGACCGGATCGCCGCCTACGGGCAGTCCAAGCTGGCCAACCTGCTGTTCACCTACGAGCTGCAGCGACGGCTGGCCGCGAGCCCCGAGGCGAAAACCGTCGCCGTCGCCGCGCATCCCGGCGGCTCCAACACCGAGCTGGCCCGCAACCTGCCGGCGATCTTCCAGCCGCTGAAGGCCGTGCTGGGGCCGGTACTGTTCCAGAGCGCGGCGATGGGCGCCCTGCCCACGCTGCGTGCCGCCACCGACCCGGACGTGCAGGGCGGGCAGTACTACGGCCCCGACGGCTTCCTCGAACAGCGCGGCCGTCCCAAGCTCGTCGAATCCAGCGGGCAGTCCCACGACCGGGAACTGCAGCGCCGGCTGTGGGCCGTCTCCGAAGAGCTCACCGGCGTCACGTTCGGGGTCTGAGTGCGGTCGGTCGACGAACACCAGCGGGTCGTCGCGGAGCTGATCCGGGCCCGGCCGGCGGCCACGGTCGCCCTATCGGACGCCCAGGGGCTGGTCCTGGCCGGCGACGTCGTCGCACCGCTGGCGCTGCCGGTGTTCGACAACTCCGCGATGGACGGATACGCGGTGCGCGCCGGGGACATCGCGGCCGCGACGCCCGAGCACCCGGTCATGCTGCCCGTCACCGAGGACATCCCGGCCGGCCGAACCGACGAGTTGACCCTGCGATCGGGCACCGCCCACCGCATCATGACCGGCGCGCCGGTGCCGGCGGGGGCGACGACGATCGTGCCGGTGGAAGACACCGACGGCGGGGTGGAAACCGTGGCGATCCGGGCGCCCCGCGAGCCCGGCAGGCACATCCGGCGCGCGGGCGAGGACGTCGCCTCCGGCACCACCGCGCTACGACGAGGCCAGGTGGTGACACCGGCGGTGCTCGGCCTGGCCGCTGCGTTGGGGATGGCCGGCCTGCCGGTGATCCCGCGCCAGCGGGTGCTGGTGATATCGACCGGGTCGGAGCTGGTGCCGCCGGGCGTCGCGCTGCGACCCGGCCAGATCTACGAGTCCAACTCGATCATGTTGGCCGGCGCCGCCCGCGAGGCCGGCGCGGACGTGATCGCCGTCGCGACCGCCGCAGACGACGTCGCGCAGTTCGGCGCGATCCTGGACCGACACGCTGGCGCGGCCGACCTCGTGATCACCAGCGGCGGCGTCAGCGCCGGCGCCTACGAGGTCGTCAAGGACGCCTTCGGACGGGAGGGCGGCCAGGGGGTCGAATTCGTCAAGGTGGCGATGCAGCCGGGGATGCCGCAGGGCATCGGCCGCGTCGCCGACACCACGGTCGTCACGCTGCCCGGCAACCCGGTCAGCGCGCTGGTGTCCTTCGAGGTGTTCATCCGCCCGGCGCTGCGCAGAGCCATGGGCCTGCCGGACCCGGAGCGCCCGCAGCGGCCCGCGGTCCTGGCCGAGTCGCTGACCTCGCCGCGCGGCAAACGCCAGTTCCGGCGCGCGATATTCGACCCCGGCGAGGGCACGGTCGTCAGCTACGGGCCGCCGGCGTCGCATCACCTGCGGTGGCTGGCGGCGGCGAACGCGCTGCTGGACATCCCCGAAGACGTCGTCGAGGTGGCCGCCGGGACCCGGCTGCAGGTGTGGGATCTGGGCTAGGCCCGACTCGACTGTGCGGCACCGGTTGCGGCGGCTCCGTAAGATGACCGCGTGGCCCGACGCCCGCCCCTTATCGGCCCGACCGCGCAGGACCCGACTTTCGGTCCGCGACACGTGCTGGAGTTGATCCGTTCCACCGTCCCACCCCTGCATCCGGCCGGTCGGCCGTTCGTCGCCGCCGGCTTGGCGCTCGCCCTGGCGGGACGCCACCACCGCTGGCTGCGCCGGGCGGGTCTGCTGGCGGCGGGTGCCTGCGCGGGGTTCTTCCGGCACCCGCCACGGGTGCCGCCCTCGCGGGCCGGCGCCGTGGTGGCGCCCGCCGACGGCGTGGTCTGCGTGATCGACTCCGCCGCCCCGCCCGCCGAACTCGGCATGGGTGACGCGCCGCTGCCGCGGGTCAGCATCTTCTTGTCCCTGCTGGACGCCCACGTGCAGCGCGCGCCGGTGAGCGGCGAGGTGATCGCGGTGCAGCACCGCCCGGGCCGCTTCGGGTCGGCCGACCTCGCGTCGGCCAGCGCCGAGAACGAACGCACCAGCCTGCGGATCCGGACCGGCGGCGGCGCCGAGGCCTCAGACGTCGTGGCGGTGCAGATCGCGGGGCTGCTGGCGCGCCGCATCGTCTGCGACGCGCGGGTGGGCGACACGCTGTCCGTCGGCGACACCTACGGGCTGATCAGGTTCGGCTCCCGGTTGGACACCTACCTGCCGCCGGGCGCGGTGCCGCTCGTCGAGGTGGGCCAGCGGGCGGTCGCCGGCGAGACCGTCCTGGCCGAGCTGCCATGAGCATCAGGCCGCGGGCCAGGCGGGCGGTGAACCTGCAGATCCTGCCCAGCTCGATGACCGTGCTGGCGATCTGCGCCGGGCTGACCGCGATCAAGTTCGCCCTCGAGCACCAGCCGAAAGCCGCGATGGCGCTGATCGCCGCGGCCGCCATCCTGGACGGTCTGGACGGCCGGGTGGCGCGCATCCTGGACGCCCAGTCGCGGATGGGCGCGGAGATCGACTCGCTGGCCGACGCGGTGAACTTCGGGGTCACCCCGGCGATCGTGCTCTACGTGACGATGCTGTCGGCGTCGCCGGCCGGCTGGGTGGTGGTGCTGCTGTACGCGGTGTGCGTGGTATTGCGGCTGGCGCGGTTCAACGCGCTGCTCGACGACGGCAGCCAGCCCGCCTACGCGCGCGAGTTCTTCGTCGGGATGCCCGCGCCGGCCGGCGCGGTGTCGATCATCGGCCTGATCGGGCTCAAACTGCAGTTCGGTGCGGGCTGGTGGACCTCGCCGGTGTTCTTGTGCGTCTGGGTGGTGGGGACCTCGATGCTGCTGGTCAGCAAGGTCCCGATGAAGAAGATGCACGCCGTGGCGGTACCGCCGAGCTGGGCGGCGCCGCTGCTGGCGGTGCTGGCGATCTTCGCCGCGGCCGCAGTGCTGGCCCCCTACCTGCTGATCTGGGCGATCATCCTCGCCTACCTGGTGCACATCCCGTTCGGCGTGCGCAACCAGCGCTGGCTGGCCGCCCACCCCGAGGCCTGGGCCGACAAGCCCAAACAGCGGCGGGCCGCGCGGCGCGCGACCCGCCAGGCCCGGCCCCACCGCCGGTCGATGGCGCGGCTGGGGCTGCGCAAACCGGGCGGGCGTCTGACATGACGGGGCCCGGTCGGCTCACGCTCACCGCCCGGCTCAACACCTCGGCCCTGGACTCGCGTCGGGGCGTCGTCCGCTTGCACCCCAGCGCCGTCGCGGCGCTCGGGATCCGGGAGTGGGACGCGGTGTCGCTGACCGGCTCGCGGACCACGGCGGCCGTGGCCGGCCTGGCCCGCCCGCACACCCCCGTCGGCACCGTGCTGCTCGACGATGTGACGTTGTCCAACGCCGGGCTGCGCGAGGGCACCGCGGTGCTCGTCGGCGCGGTCACCGTGTACGGCGCGCGCTCGGTGACACTGGCCGGCTCGTCCCTGACGACCCGGTCGGTGTCGCCGGTGACCCTGCGCCAGGCCCTGCTCGGCAAGGTGCTGACCGTCGGCGACGCCGTGTCGCTGCTGCCCCGCGACCTCGGCCCCGGCACCTCGACGTCGGACGCCACCCGCGCGCTGGCGGCCGCGGTCGGCATCAGCTGGACGTCGGAGTTGCTGACCGTCACCGGCGCCGACCCGCACGGGCCGGTCAGCGTGCAGCCGAACACGCTGGTCACCTGGGGGGCCGGCGTCCCGGCCGGCGCCGGGCCGGTCACCCGGGAGCCGATGAGCACGGGAACCCCGGCGATCCTCATCGAGGAGCTCAAGGGCTCGCAGCCGCAGGCCGCCAAGCTCGCCGAATGGCTCAAGCTCGCGCTCGACGAACCGCACCTGCTCGAGACGCTGGGCGCCGGCGCAAATTTGGGGGTGCTGGTGTCGGGCCCGGCCGGGGTGGGCAAGGTGACGCTGGTGCGCGCGGTGTGCGACGGCCGCCCGCTGGTGGAACTCGACGGCCCGGAGGTCGGCGCGCTGAGTCCCGAGAACCGGCTCGCGGCGGTGGCCGCGGCCGCGCAGCAGGTTCGCGGCAACGGCGGCGTGCTGCTGATCGCCGATGTGGACGCCCTGCTGCCGGCCACCGCCGAGCCGGTGGACGCCCTGATCCTCGGCGAGCTGCGCACCGCGGTGGGCACCGGGGGCGTCGCGTTGATCGCCACGACCGCGCGACCCGACCATCTCGACGCCAGGCTGCGCGCCCCCGACCTGTGCGACCGGGAGCTGCGCCTGCCGTTGCCGGGCGCCGCGACGCGCAAGGCGCTGCTGGAGGCCCTACTGAAGCCGGTGCCCACCGAGAACCTCCTTCTCGACGAGATCGCCTCCCGCACGCCAGGTTTCGTCGTCGCCGATCTGGCCGCGCTGATGCGCGAGGCGGCGCTGCGGGCCGCGTCGCGGGCCAGCACCGACGGGCAGCCACCCCGGCTGAGCCAGGACGACCTGGCCGGCGCCCTCGGCGTCATCCGGCCGCTGTCCCGCTCGGCCGGCCAGGAACTGGCGGTCGGCAGCGTGACCCTCGACGACGTCGGCGACATGGCCGAGGCCAAACAGGCGTTGACCGAGGCCGTCCTGTGGCCGCTGCAGCATCCCGACACTTTCGCCCGGCTGGGTGTCGATCCGCCCCGCGGCGTGCTGCTCTACGGCCCGCCGGGCTGCGGCAAGACGTTCGTGGTCCGCGCCCTGGCCAGCACCGGACAGTTGAGCGTGCACGCCGTCAAGGGCTCCGAGCTGATGGACAAGTGGGTGGGCAGCAGCGAGCGCGCGGTCCGGGAGCTGTTCCGCCGGGCCCGTGACTCCGCGCCGTCACTGGTGTTCCTCGACGAAGTCGACGCGCTGGCACCCCGGCGCGGGCAGAGCGTCGACTCCGGCGTGACCGACCGGGTGGTGGCCGCGCTGCTGACCGAACTCGACGGCATCGACCCGCTGCGCGACGTCGTGGTACTGGGCGCCACCAACCGCCCCGACCTGATCGACCCTGCGCTGCTGCGCCCCGGGCGGCTGGAGCGTCTCGTGTTCGTCGAACCGCCCGACGCCACCGCCCGCCACGAAATCCTGCGCACCGCCGGGAAATCGATACCGCTGAGCGCCGACGTGACTCTCGACGACGTGGCCGCCGGGCTCGAGGGCTACAGCGCCGCCGACTGCGTGGCGCTGCTGCGGGAGGCGGCGCTGGCGGCGATGCGGCGGTCCATCGACGCCACCGATGTGACGGCCACCGACCTCGCGGCGGCCCGCGAAAACGTCCGCCCCTCACTGGATCCGGTGCAGGTGGATTCGCTGCGCGCGTTCGCCCATACAGCGTAGCGCGCGAAGGCTCACGGCGCCGTCAGCACTGGTGCCGGCGCGGCGCCCGGTGCAGCGCAGCGACCAGGTCGGCGACGTCTCGCGCGCGCGGAGTGTAGCCCGGAAAATAACAGCACACCTCGTCGGCGTGCTCGCCAAACCGTTCGCAGATCTGCCGCGCGCAGTCCTCCGGGGTTCCCGCGATGCCGATCCGGGCCACCATCGGTTCGGTGATCATCGCCCGCATCTCGGCGGCGCGGCCCTTCTTGGACAGCGCGTTGAGGTCGGGCTGGATGTCGGCCCACCCCTCGGCCTCGAGCACGGGCAGGTAGGCCGGGGTCGAGCCGTAGAACCCGATCAGTGACGCCACCCCGTCGACCGCGGCCGCCAGGTCGGCCTCCTCCCGGCCCAGGGCGACCATCGCCTGGGCGACGATCTGGAAGTCGGCGGGCGTCCGTCCCGAACGGCGCAGTCCCTCGTCGACGGCGGGCATCGTGCGCTCGGCCAGATGGCGGGCACTGTTGAACGGCATGACCAGCAGCCCGTCGGCGAACTCGGCGGCCGTGCGGGTCATCACCGGGCCCAGCGCGCCCAGCAGCACCGGAGGCGGCCCGAACGGGTTGGGCCCGGGGTTGAAGTTGGGCGCCATGATCGTGTGGGTGAAGAACTCACCGCGGAAATCCAGCCGCTCCTTGCCTTCCCAGGCCGCGAAGATCGACGTGATCGCCGCGATGGTTTCGGCCATTCGTGCCGCCGGGCGCTCCCACTTGCTGCCGTAGCGCTTCTCGATGTGCGCCCGCACCTGAGAGCCCAGGCCGAGCCGGAACCGTCCGCCGCTGTAGAGCTGCACGTCGTAGGCGGCGTGGGCGAGGTGCAACGGACTGCGCGGTGGGGCGATCGCCACGTTGGTCATCAACTCGCAGGCGGTCGCGTCGGCGGCGATGAGCAGCGGGAAGAACACGTCGTGCTGACCCTCGAAGGTGAACAGGCCGTCGGCGCCGGTCGCGGCGATGCCGGCCGCGCTCGCCGCGGCCTCGGCCGGCGAGCCGTCGACCTGCAAATGCACTTTCATCAGGACAACTCGAATTCGACCACGTCGGCCAGTGCGTCGACGGCCTCGCCGAGAGCCGCCAGCCGGTCGGCGACAGACGGCGCCGCCAGCACGGCGTAGCGGTCGGCGGCCCCGATCGGAACGCGCGACGCCAGCGCGAAGAGCCGTTGCCGGGCATCGGCGTCCCCGGCCGGGCCCAACAACACCTCCCGGGCCGGCAGTTCGCCACCGCGCGCCTGCGCGAGGCGTCCGAACACAGCCATGACGCGGTCTTCGAGGTCGCGGACCTGGGCTGGGGTCACCGGGTCCCCCGGCTCGTCGGGCCAGAGCCGCACGACAGCCCGCGGGTAAGGATCGTCGGGCAGCCACCCACACACCCGTATCCGCTCGCCCGTCCGGCACAGCAGCGCGTAGCGGCCCGCGCCGTGGTCGACAAAATCGCCGACCGTGGCCAGGACCCCGACATCGCAGCGTGCATCGCCCCCGCCCACCTCGCTGCCGGCCGAGATCAGCACCACGCCGAAAGGGTCACCCCGGTCGATGCAGTGGCGAACCAGTGCGCCGTAGCGGGGCTCGAAGATCCGCAGCGGAAGGTCCTGGCCGGGCAGCAGCGCCGATTCCAGCGGGAACATCGCCAGCTCACAGGTTTCGGGATCGGCCATGGGCGCTAGACCTCCAGCTCGGCCACCAGCGCGTCGACGACCGCGCGCAGGTCGCCCTCGTGTTCCTCGGCCACGCGCCGCTGCCGCTGGTAGGACGCGCCGTCGCGCCAGATGTCGGCCACCGCCGCCAGCTCGTCAAGGCAGTTCAGCGATTTGGCGACCGGCTGCAGCCGGGTCAGCAGGTCGGCCAGGTCGTCGGTGACCAGCCGCTCGTTGCTCTCGGCGTCCATGATGATCACCGCATCCAGGCCGTACCGGGCGGCACGCCACTTGTTTTCCTGGACGTGCCAGGGCGGCATGATCGGCAACGTCTCGCCGGCCTCCAGCCGGCGATCCAGGTCGACGATGAGGCAGTGTGTCAGGGCGACCAGCGCGCCCAGCTCCCGCAGGTTGGACACGCCGTCGCAGATCCGCACCTCCAGGGTGCCCAGATGCGGCGACGGCCTGACGTCCCAGCGGATCTCGTCCATGTGGTCGATGATGCCGGTCTTCTTCTGGTCGTAGACGAAACCCTCGAACTCGGCCCAGGTCTGAAACTGGAACGGCAGCCCCGCGGTGGGTAGTTGCTGGAACATCATCGCCCGGTTGCTGGCGTATCCGGTGTCCTCACCGCCCCACCACGGCGAGGACGCCGACAGCGCCAGCAGGTGGGGGTAGTAGTTGAGCAGCGAGCTCATGATCGGCATCACCTGGTGCGCGGAATGGATGCCCACGTGCACATGCACTCCCCAGATCAACATCTGGCGACCCCACCACTGGGTGCGCTTGATCAACTCCGCATACCGCGGCGCGTCGGTGAGCTTCGCCGACGACCACCGCGCGAACGGATGAGTGCCCGCGGACAACAACTCCATGCCGCGGTCCCGGACGATCCGCCGCGCCGGGCCCAGGGTTTGGCGCAGATCCTCGATGGCCTCCCCAGCGGACTCGCAGACGCCGCTGACCACCTCGACGGTGTTGCGTAGCAGTTCCTTGTGTACACGCGGGTTTTCGCCGATCTCGGCGATCACCGAAGTGGCCTCGTTGCTCAGGTCGCGGGTTTGGGCGTCGACCAGGGCGAACTCCCACTCCACCCCGACGGTCGGCCGCGGCGAGCGCGCGAAGTCGATGCGGGCATCGCCCCTTCCAGTGGTCCTGTTACCCGGAACCGATGACACCGCAGGCCACCCGCTTACCGGCGTCACCGGTGCTCCTCGTCGCCTGGTCGGCACCTGGCGTGCCGTTGGTCTGCTGGTAGCGGTCCGCCGGGATGTTGGCGAAGTTGTCGGCACCGGCGTGAATGACGATCGCGGTCTTCTGACCGGTCAGCAGGTCGTCCATGCCGAACGCGTCCGTGGTGGTCTCCAGCATCCCCGTCCCGTCCTGGCGGACCTGAAGCGGCGGCAGGTAACCGCTGTCAGGCTCCGCCGAATGCCCGGGCGACTGGAAATGCCCGCCGGCGGAGAGAAAGTCGCCGGGCTCGCCGCCACCGGGGGCGAGCGAGTTGGGTTCGCACTTGCCGACCTTGTGGATGTGCACCCCGTGGAAGCCGGGCGAGAGGTGACCGGGGCCGGTCGTCGCGATCGTGACGGTGGCGAAGCCGTTACCGAAATCGAACTTGGCGGTGGCGATCTCGGCGCCGTCGGGGTTCTTCAACACCGTGATGATGCTCTGCGCGGCCGGCGCCGCGTTCTCGGCGGCGGTGGGCCCCTCGGGGGCCGGTGAGCCGGTCCAGACCGGCGGGACTGTCCCCGGGGACGTCGCGGGGGGCTGGTTCGGTGAGCAGCCACTCAGCAGCAGGGCGCAGGTGGCCAAGAGACACGTTGGCAGTGCGGACATGGTGGCGGCAGCGGCATTACGGTGACCGACGAACAAAGGCATGACGAGAGCCTAACCCGGCGACCCGTAACCGATCGAGCGGCCGGACGCTCAGCCCGTCACCAGGACGATGACGCCCGGCGGCTGATCGTTGAGCGCGGGGATCCGCGGTTCCACGGGTGCGCCCAGTTTCTTGCCCACGGCGTCGGCGGTGGCCTGCTCGCCGGCGGCGTCGGTGAAGTACACCGTGGTGGTCGCGACTTCGGGCACCGTGAGGTTGCCGACCTCGGTGACCCGGAAGCCGGCGGAGGTGAGTTCGTGCTCGGTCTGCCCGGCGACGCCTTCCTTGGACGAGATGTTGTAGACGCGGACATCCGCCTGATTCGCCGCGGGCTTCGTCGACGACGTGGCCGAGGACCTGGTGGTGCTGGTCATGCTCGACACCGCCGACGCCGAATCGTCATCGGATTTCCCCGACGAGCCGATGGCCTGCCAGCCGAGCAGCAGGAAAATCACGCCGAGGAACAGCAGCACCATCACCATGGCCCGCAGCGGAAGCCCCGCGGAATCGGGGACGCGCTCTTTCATCGAGACCACTGTAGCGAGTCAGGTCACCTCGAAGCCGAGACGCCGCGCCGCGCGTGCCTTCTGACGGCTCGCACGCAGCCGCCGCAGCCGTTTCACCAGCATCGGGTCGGCGGCCAGCGCCTCGGGCCGGTCAACCAGCGCGTTGAGCACCTGGTAGTAACGCGTCGCCGACATCGAGAACAATTCTTTGATGGCGTCTTCCTTGACCCCGGCGAATTTCCACCACTGACGTTCGAACGCCAGGATGTCGTGCTCGCGACGGGTGAGCCCATCGGCGATGTCGGCGTCGTCCCCCGATTGGTTTGCCCGCGCCATGGCGCTGTCCATATTGGTTCCCCTGGACCCTTCCGGCGGATTCTCGAATTGCTCTGCTGATGTGATTACGGGCATGTTTTGCGCGAATATTGAACCACGTCGCGAAGTCTGGCGGCGCGAACCCGGACCCGCGAGTCGCCGTATCGCCCGGGTTGCGGCACCCCTAAGCTAGCCGACCATGGCAGTCGTACCCATCCGCATCGTGGGAGACCCGGTGTTGCACACACCGACGGAGCCCGTGCCGGTCGCCGCCGACGGCTCGCTCCCGGCCGACCTGGCCGAGCTGATCTCCACGATGTACAACACCATGGACGCCGCCCACGGCGTCGGCCTCGCCGCCAACCAGATCGGCTACCGGCTGCGGGTTTTCGTCTACGACTGCGCCGACGACCGCGGGATCAGCGAGCGCCGACGCGGCGTGGTGGTCAATCCGGTCCTGGAAACCTCCGAGGTGCCCGAGACCATGCCGGATCCGGAGGCCGACGACGAAGGCTGCCTGTCGGTCCCCGGCGAGTCGTTTCCCACCGGCCGTGCGACGTGGGCGAAGGTGACCGGCCTGGACGGGCAGGGCAACCCGGTCGCGCTCGAGGGCACCGGCCTGTTCGCCCGGATGCTGCAGCACGAAACCGGGCATCTCGACGGCTTCTTGTACCTGGACCGCCTCGTGGGCCGGTACGCGCGCGGCGCCAAACGGGCCATCAAGGCCCACGGCTGGGGCGTGCCCGGCCTGTCGTGGCTGCCGGGCGAGGGGCCGGATCCGTTCGGTCACTGATGGTCGGGTGGCCAGAGCCCGGAACGCGGGTGTCGGTGCGCTACCGGCGTGCGCGCGGTTCGGTCCCGCCGCTGACCGACGCGGTGGGGCACCTGCTGGCGGTCGAACCGGTGGTGCGGGTGCGGACGAAGACCGGCGCGGTCGTCGAGTTCGCACCCGGGGACGTCGTGGCGCTACGGGTGCTGACCGACGCACCGGTACGCACGTCCCAGATTCGCGCCCTCGAGCACGCGGCCGCGCTGGCCTGTCCCGGCGTCGAGCACACCTGGCTGGACGGCTGGCTGCTGCGGGCCGCGCCCGGGGCCGGTTCGGAACAAAATTCCGCTGTGCCACTTGATTTTTCGGCTCAGGTAAGCGCCCTGCCCGCGATCGCCGACTGGTACCGGCGCCGCGGCCTGACGCCGCGGCTGGCCATCCCCGACCGCGTGCTGGCGCCGCCGCCAGGGCTCACGGCCGACCATACCGCACACGTCCTGGTACGCGACGTCTCCGGCATGGGCACCGGCGGACCCGTCCCGCCCATCGCCCTCACGGCCCGGCCGGACGACGCCTGGGTGCAGACGGCGGGGTGCGGGCTCACGGTGGAAACGCTGACCGCCGTCACCGCCGGCGAGTTGAGGTTCGGCGTGCAGCCGGGTGCGGCGGCCCGCGCCGCGGTGACCGACGCGCCCGACGGCACCCGCTGGGTGGGGCTGTGGGTGCCCGACGCCGGTGACGCGGCCGCCGCCCACCGGGTGTGCGAGGCCCTGCTGGTCTGGGGCGCGGGGCGCGACGCGACCCGCGGCTACGTCGCGGTCGCCGATGGCGACGCCGCCGGGCGAGCCGTGGCCGGCGCGCTGGGCTTCCGGGCTCACCACCGCCGCCGGTACTTCCCGGCCCGCGCCGCCGGCACCGCTACCGTCTAGGCATGCCCCACGGCACCGATGACGGCGCAGATGACGACAGTGGCCGGCTGCTGCGCCTGGCCACCTGGAACGTGAACTCGATTCGGACCCGCCTGGACCGCGTCGTGGACTGGTTGGCCCGCGCCGACGTCGACGTGCTGGCCATGCAGGAGACCAAGTGCGCCGACCACCAGTTCCCGACGCTGCCATTCGTCGAACTCGGCTACGAGGTCGCCCATGCCGGCGTCAACCAGTGGAACGGCGTGGCGATCGCGTCGCGCGTCGGCCTCGACGACGTGCGGGTCGGCTTCGACGGCCAGCCCGGCTGGAGCGCCAAGCCCGGGGTGGACCCCGCCCCGGAAGCCCGCGCCCTGGGCGCCACCTGCGCCGGTGTGCGGGTGTGGAGCCTCTACGTGCCCAACGGCCGCGCCGTCGGCGATCCCCACTACGTCTACAAGCTGGACTGGCTCGCGGCGCTGCGCGCCGCGGCGGCGGGCTGGCTGCGCGACGACCCTGCGGCACGGATCGCTCTGGCGGGCGACTGGAACATCGCCCCCACCGACGACGATGTCTGGAGCCCCGAATTCTTCGCCGGCGCCACCCACGTCTCCGAACCCGAGCGCCGCGCCTTCCAGGCCGTGCTCGACGCGCAGTTCACCGACGTCGTCCGGCCATTTACGCCCGGCCCCGGGGTGTACACCTACTGGGATTACACCCAGCTGCGATTTCCCAAGAGGCAGGGCATGCGCATCGACTTCATCCTCGCCTCGCCGGCGTTGGCGGGCCGGGTGAGCGCCGCGCAGATCGTTCGCGAGGAACGCAA
>NZ_JBMIOP010000055.1:0-2291 GCF_049197365.1 Mycobacterium sp. THU-M104 | reverse complement strand
GACAAATACGCCCTAACCTACCTCGGCGGTGTCCTATTAGCCTGCGCCGTAATCCATTCCCGCGTCGGAAACAACCAATTGGGAGACACGCCCTAGGTGCGCAGCCGGTCCGATGCCGGCCTGTCAGCAGCGTGCAACGCAGAGCTGAGTGAGAATGTCGCGATGCCCGGCGGCAGCCGCGGGTGCGCGCGCGTTGATGTAGCCCGGCCGGCAGTACGGTGCCACGGCAGGCAACGGGGACCGCACCACTTGGGTGGCGGTGCGGGTTCCGGTCGGCGGCCGGTCGCGGGTCATCCAGGCATTCTTTTTCTGATGCATCGGCGATCGGTCGCTGGAGAAGCCGTCGTCGACGACGGATCGGGCCCGCTGGTCGCGGTGCAGCTGAGCGTCGACGACGGATTGGGCCCGCTGGTCGCGGTGCAGCTGAGCGTCGACCGCGCGGTGAGTTCCCTGGGACGTGGATGCCCGCTGCGGGACGATGGCAGTGGAAACCGCGGTGCCCCGGGCTGCCCAACCGGTCGTGACGGCGGCCAAGACGCACAGTGCGATCAGGGCCGCGGCCGCCGGCCACCACCGTCGACCCGTACCGCCACACCCAAGCCTCACAGTGGCGTCCATTTTAGTGGGGGGCGCCCCCCACCGACCTGTGAGAACGATCAAAGTCCGGTGTGCGTTCCCCAAGCGGCGATGCCGGTGCGTGTCCATGCCGCGAGCCAACGGCCGGAATGCGGGGTATCAAACGCGGGGTATCTGGGGGGTATCTGGGGGACGAAGCCGCACTGTCCGGCGCGCAGGGGGGCGTATACCCACCAGGCTGCTCGAGGTTCTCAGACGCTCCAGCTGGGGATCATGGCCGGCCGGGCGAGAAACCGGTTGTCGGGCAGGACGATCGGGGGTCCGCCGCGCCCGAGCGCCATGGGTGGTACGAATGATGGCGGGCCTTGCACGCCGGGCGCGGCCCGTGCGCCGACGCCCGGCGCGGTCAGCGGGACGTTTCCCAGGGTCGCGCCCAGCGTCGGCGGGATAACCGGCGTCCACGCGGGCGGAACCGACAACGGCCCAATCGTCGCGGCCTTACCCGCCTCTGCCGCAATCGCACTACCCAAACTGCCGAGCCCACCCGCCGGAAGGGGCAAAACACCCCCGAGCCCGCCGGAGGCGGCCTGCCCGGCAGCATTGAGCGCTTCGGCCCCACCGGAGTCCGCAACCATGCCGACCAGGGCCAGCAGATCACCGGCGGCGAAGTTGCCGGGCATGTAAAAACCGGACGAGAAGACCGTGTTCCAGAGGTTGGAATTCAAACCCAGACCGTTGCTGCTGAAAATGTCATTGAACATTCCCGCCCACCCCGTGGTCGAGGTGCTGTTGCCGGCCAGCAAGCTCAACAACCCCGACGACGCCGACGACGCCGACGCGCTGATGCTGCTGGCCGCACTCGGGGTGCCGGCCGTCGCGGAGGCGGCGGGCGAGGCCAGCGTTTGCAGGGTGGTGGGTACAGCGGAGATCAACTGCGTCAACGCGCCCTTCGTACTCGTGCTGGCGGCCTGCGCCGTTGCGGCGGCCTGACTCGCCGCGGCAGACGGATTGGTGGCCCGCGGGGCCGCGGTGAACGCGCTCAGCCGCGTGGCGAGCGCCGAATCACCCGCGTAGCCATACATCGCGGCCGCATCCTGGGCCCACATCTCGGCGTAGTGGGCTTCGGTGGCCGCGATCGCCGGGGCGTTTTGACCCAGCAGGTTCGTCGCCACCAACAACGCGAGCTGGGCTCGGTTTGCCGCGATCACCGGCGGTGCCACCGTCGCGGCGAACGCCGACTCGAACGCCGACTCGAACGCCGCGGCGGCCGTCCTGGCCGCACCGGCGGTCTGCTCGGCCTGCGCGGCCACGGTATTGACCCACCCCACGTGCGCGGCCGCCGCGGCCGTCATCGGCACCGACGCGGAGCCCTGCCATCGGTGACCGGCCAACCCCGACACGGTCGACGTGAACGCCGCCGCAGCCGAATGCAATTCGGCTGCCAAGAAATCCCAGGCCGACGCGGCCGACATCATGGACTGCGACCCGTCGCCCGAATACATCCGGCCGGAGTTGATCTCAGGTGCATCGAAACTGCAAGTAGTTTGCAACAGCATCCCTTGGGTAGCAACAATCTCCAATCCCCCCGCCGCTGGTCGCTCTGGAACAGCGGCCACGATCGAGGTGCCTCACGTAAAAGTGAGCGCGAAGCGGTAGCTGGTGCCTCACGCATAGTGAGCGCGTGGAGGCTTGCACTACTTCGCCTTGGCCAATCG
>NZ_JBMIOP010000045.1:0-34870 GCF_049197365.1 Mycobacterium sp. THU-M104 | reverse complement strand
TGTGCTCGAACGCTTCCCGGGTGATGAGCTCGTCTCCCGGATCGTCCTCGACGAGCAGGATTTCGATCGCTCTACCGTCCGAGGTCATTGCTGGGCTCCTCCTGGCTCTGTTTCGTGCGCTTGGTCTTCTTCGGTGGCCGGCTCTTCGGGAACCGGCTCTTCTTCAGCGACGTCCTCGGGCATGGGCATGGGCAGGGGCATGGGCATGGGCAGGGTGAACTCTAACCGGGTGCCGCCGGTGTAGGTCGTGTCGATCCGGATGCCGCCGCCGTGGTACTCGACGATCTTCTTGCACAGCGCCAGCCCGACACCGGTCCCCTGGTACATGTCTCGGCCGTGCAGACGCTGGAAGATCACAAACACCTTGTCGGCGAACTCCTCCGGTATCCCGATGCCGTTGTCGGTAACGCGGAACACCCATTCGCCGACGCAGTCACCGCCGCCCGGTTCGCACTCGATGGCGATGCGCGGCGGACTGTCCTCGCGCCGGAACTTCACCGCATTGCCGATCAGGTTCTGCCACAACATCGTCAGCAGCATCGGGTCGCCGACGACCCGCGGGAGGGGATCCCGCGGGCGCACGATCCGGGCGCCGGACTCCTCGATCGCCGCGGCGAGGTTGCTCAAGCCGGCGTCCAGCGGCGTGTCGAGGTCCACCTCGACCTGAAAGGTGCCGAGGCGACCGACGCGGGAGAAGGTGAGCAGGTCGTTGATCAGCACCTGCATACGCTTGGCCCCGTCGACCGCGAAGGCGATGTACTCGGTGCCGCGCTCGTCGAGTTGGTCGCCGTAGCGCTTCTCGAGCAACTGGCAGAACGAGGCGACCTTGCGCAGCGGTTCCTGCAGATCGTGGGACGCGACGTAGGCGAACTGCTCGAGTTCGGCGTTCGAACGTCGCAGCTCCTCGGTCTGTTCATCCAACTGCTCTCGGGCAGCACGGGATACGTCGAGTTCTTCGACCATGCGCCGGCGCATGTTCTCCACGTCGATCGCCATGTCCCGGATGTCCTTGGGCCGCTTGGGAGGCCAGATGGTCTCCGCGAAGCTGCCCTCGGTGATCCGCCGGCACGCCGCCGCCAGGTTCGCCAGCGGCCGGGTCACCGTGAAGCGCACCAGCGCACCCAGCACCAGCGCGGTGGCGAAGAACACGACCACCAGCGCGATCAGCACGCGGTCCCGCCAGGCGTCGATGCGGTGGAGTTGCTCCGCGGCGTGCACCCACGCCGCGGACAGACTCGCATCCTGGGTCGCGAAAAGCGCACGCAGATGGTCGAATTGGACTTTTCCGCGCTCGGCGAGCCCACCCTTCACGACATTGGGGACGTCCGGGGTCACCCCGGCGATCAACGGCTCGGCGTAGCTCGCCCGCCACCGCGCGGCTGACTGCTCGATCTCGCCCAGGTTGGCGATGAGGTCCGCACGCCGGCCCAGACGGTGGCGGATGGCGTCGGCCGCGTCCCGTTCGGTGCGTTGTCCGTCGTAGTAGGGCCTGAGAAACTGGCGGTCGGCGGTGATCAGATAGCCGCGAACGCCGGTCTCCTGATCGCGCAGCCCGGCCTGCAGCTGGCATGCGGCCACGCGCGCCGGCTGGATGTCGTCGATCAGTTCGTGCGACATCGTGTCGGTGCGCATCAGCAACACGGTTCCCGCCGCGGCGCCCGCCAGCACCAGTACGCCCATCACGAACAGCACCAGCGCGTGCCATCCCCGCGTGGTGAGCTGCGACGGGCGCAGCGACCGCACCAGCGGCGTCACGCCGTGGTCCGCTCGACGCGCAGCACTGCGATGTCGTCGGTGAGCCCGCCCTGCGGCTGGGCGAGCTTTTCGGCCTCGTCGATGAGCGCGTCGACGAACGCCGGACCGGGCTGGTTGGCGTGCAAGCGCGCCAGAGCCAGCAACCCGTCCTCGCCGAGGCGTCGGGTGCCGCGCCCCGAGTACCCCTCGAAGAGGCCGTCGGTCAGCAGCAGCAATCCGTGCCCGACGGGCAGTTCCAGGTCGTGGAGCGGCCAGTCGTCGGCCCGCAGCCCCAGGGCCGGCCCCGCGGGCGGCTCGATCCACTCCACGCCGCCGTCCCCTTGCAACAGCATCCCGGGATGACCGGCGCGGACCGTGGTGACGCGCGGGCTGTCCGGTGCGATCTCCAGGCTGAGCACCGTTGCGAAGATACCGATGCTGGTCCGTTCGGAGTGCAGCACCCGCTCCAGCTGCCGCATCATGTCGACACCGTGGACCCCGGCGAAGGTCAGCGCGCGAAACGCGATCCGCAGCGCCGCGCCCAGCGCCGCCTCGTGCGGTCCGTGCCCGGCGACGTCGCCGATCAGCACGTGCACGGTGCGGTCGGGTGTCTGCACGACATCGTAGAAGTCCCCGCACAGCAGCGCGTCCTCGCGGCTCGGGCGATACCGCGCGACGATCTCGACGCCCGAGTCGTCGTGCAGCAGCGGGGACGGCAGCAGGCCGCGTTCCAGCAGCGCGTTCTCGCGCGCACGGAGCCGGCTGGCGTGCAAGTCCGCGGAAATGAGCTCGGCCCGCTTGCGCTCGATCGCATACAGCAGCGCCCGGCGCAGCATCTCCGGTTCGACCCGCCCCTTGACCAGATAGTCCTGGGCGCCGGCCGCGACCGCCGACGCCCCGAAGTTCTCGTCGTTGAGCCCGGTCAGCACCACGATCGGGACCGTGGCATCGCGCTTGGCGATGCGATCCAGGGCGTCGATGCCGTTGGCGTCCGGCAGGTGCAGGTCCAGCAGCACGCAGTCGGGACGGGCGGCGGCGAGCTCGCGCTCGGCGTGCGCCATCGACTGTGCCCACACCACCCGGATGTCGGCGACGGCGTTCGCGATCAGGTCCTCGACCAGCACCGCGTCCGCCCGGTCGTCTTCGACCAGCAACAGCGACAACGACTGCCAATGGGCCACCCGGGTACCTGGAGTACGCACTGGGATCACTTCCGGTCATCCGCGGGTGGTGAAGGGGTGAGCAACTTCTTTACTCGACCCCCCATTGGCCGCGGTAGCCATTGGCTGTGTGGCGACGTTCCGACCGGAGAGCCGGTGCGCCCGCGAGCACTTGCATACCGGCTTACCACCCCGAATGGTTGCCGAGGGTGATCCTATGCGGTGTGCCGGCGCTTTCCCAACGAAGGCTGTACTAACGGTGGCGTCAGCGCAGCAGCGCCCGCGACATCACGACGCGCTGGATCTGGTTGGTGCCCTCGTAGATCTGGGTGATCTTGGCGTCGCGCATCATCCGCTCCACCGGGAAGTCGACGGTGTAGCCCGCACCACCGAACAGTTGCACCGCGTCGGTGGTCACCTCCATCGCGACGTCGGAGGCAAAGCACTTCGACGCGGCCGAGATGAAGCCCAGGTTCGCCTCACCGCGCTCGGCGCGCGCCGCGGCCGAGTACACCATCAACCGCGCGGCCTCGACCTTCATCGCCATGTCGGCCAGCATGAACTGGACACCCTGGTTGTCGCTGACCGGCCGGCCGAACTGCTTGCGCTCCTTGGTGTAGGCGATCGCGGCATCCAGGGCGCCTTGCGCGATCCCGACCGCCTGCGCCCCGATCGTGGGACGGGTGTGATCCAGGGTGGCCAGCGCGGTCTTGAAACCCGTACCCGGTTCCCCGATCATCCGATCACCCGGTATGCGGCAGTTCTCGAAGTACAGCTCAGTGGTCGGCGAGCCCTTGATCCCGAGCTTGCGTTCCTTGGGGCCCACGCTGAACCCCTCGTCATCGATGTGCACCATGAATGCCGAGATGCCGCCCGAGCCCTTGTCCGGATCGGTCACCGCCATCACCGTGTACCAGCTCGACATCCCGCCGTTGGTGATCCAGCACTTGGCGCCGTTGAGGATCCAGTCGTCCCCGTCGGCTTTGGCCCGGGTGCGCATCGCCGCCGCGTCACTGCCGGCCTCGCGCTCGGACAGCGCGTAGGACGCCATCATACCGTCGGAGATCTGCGGCAGCACCTGCTTCTTGAGCTCATCAGACCCGCGCAGGATCAGCCCCATGGTGCCCAGCTTGTTCACCGCCGGGATCAGCGACGCCGACGCGTCGACGCGGGCCACCTCCTCGATCACGATGCACGCCGCCACCGAATCCGCACCCTGGCCGCCGTACTCCTCGGGAACGTGCACCGCGTTGAAACCCGACGCGTTCAACGCGTCCAGGGCCTCGGCCGGGAACCGCGACTTCTCGTCCACCTCGGCGGCGTGCGGAGCGATCTCCTTCTCCGCCAGAGCCCGGATCGCCGTCCGCAACTCCTGATGTTCCTCGGGCAGTCCGAACACATCGAACGACGGATTTCCGCCCCATCCAGCCATCTCAAGCCTCCCTGCGCTACTCCCCGGTGACTTTACCGTGCAGCCGCTGCACGGCCGCATCCTTGGCCTGCACGCTCTCGGCCAGCCCGTCCTGAAACGCCACGACCCGCGCCCGCAACACCGGGTCGGACGAGGCGAGGATGCGCACGGCCAGCAGCCCGGCGTTGCGGGCACCGCCGATGGAGACCGTCGCCACCGGGACGCCTGCGGGCATCTGCACGATCGACAGCAGCGAGTCCAGTCCGTCCAGGCGTGCCAGCGGCACCGGTACCCCGATCACCGGCAGCGGCGTCGCCGCGGCGACCATCCCGGGCAGGTGGGCGGCGCCGCCCGCCCCGGCGATGATCACCTCGATGCCACGGTCGGCCGCGCCACGGGCGTAGTCGAACATCACCTGCGGCGTGCGGTGCGCCGACACCACGCGGGCCTCGACCGCGATGTCGAACTCGGCGAGCGCGTCGGCCGCGTCGGTCATCACCGGCCAGTCGCTGTCGCTGCCCATGATGACCCCGACGCGGGGGTTAGTGCTGATCATGTGGGTCCCATCCGTCCGCCCATCGACCGTGTGACAGCCAGTGCGCCGCCAGTTCGGCGCGTTCCCGCAGGCTCGCCAGATCCGCCGGGTCGGCGCCCAGGAAATTGACGTGCCCGATCTTGCGGCCGGGCCGTTCGACCTTGCCGTACAGGTGTACCCGGGCTTCCGGCATCCGCGCGAGCAGGTGGTGCAGCCGCTCGTCCATCGGCATCGCCGCCGTCGCGCGCGGCTCCGGTCCGCGCGGTGCGCCCAGCACGTTGGCCATGACCGTCACCGGCGCGATCGCGTCGGTATCGCCGAGCGGATAGTCCAGCACCGCGCGCAGATGCTGCTCGAACTGGCTGGTGCGCGACCCGTCCATGGTCCAGTGCCCGGAGTTGTGCGGCCGCATCGCCAGCTCGTTGACGAGCAGGGCACCGTCGGTCGTCTCGAACAGCTCCACCGCGAGCACCCCGACCACACCCAGTTCGGCGGCCAGCTGCAGCGCCAGCTGCTGGGCGGCGGCCGCCGACTCGCCGGCCAGGCCCGGTGCGGGCGCGATCACCTGCTCGCAGATCCCGTCGCGTTGCACGGTCTGCACCACCGGCCAGGCCGCGCCCTGACCGAAAGGCGAGCGCGCCACCAGCGCCGACAGCTCGCGGCGCAGCCTCACCCGCTCCTCGACCAGCACCGGCAACCCGTCGGCCAGGAATGTGCGGGCGGTCTCGCGCGCCTGCTTCAGGTCACGGGCCAGCCAGACTCCCCGCCCGTCGTACCCGCCCCGCACGGCCTTGACCACCACCGGGGCGTCGTCGCCGGAGTCCAGGGTTCGCACGAACGCGTCCAGGTCGTCGATGCCGTCCACCGGCGCGTAGCGCGGCACCGGGGCGCCGAGAGCCTCCAGCCGGCGCCGCATGACGAGCTTGTCCTGCGCGTGCACCAGGGCGTGGGGCGGCGGCGCGACGTTGACACCCTCGGCGACGAGTTTCTCCAGCAGGTCGGTGGGGACGTGCTCGTGATCGAAGGTCAGCACGTCGGCCCCGGCCGCGACCCGGCGCAGGTCTTCCAGTTCGGTGTGCGAGCCGATCACCACGTCGGGCGTGACCTGCGCGGCCGACTCGTCGGCGGCGGTGGCCAGCACCCGCAGCGTCTGTCCCAGTGCGATCGCGGCCTGGTGGGTCATCCGCGCGAGCTGGCCGCCGCCGACCATGGCAACGAGCGGCGCGACGCCGGGGGTGCGGGTACTCGGCACGGCCATCATGGTGTCATGGGGCGGGGCCGGCCGGTGACCGGCGGTGAGACCCGATCGTGATGAACCACTTTGCGTCGTTTTCGTGTCCCTACGTACACTCACGTGCTGTGCCCTTTGCCGATGCCGCGATGGCGCGTTTGCCGGAAGCCTTGCAGACCTACGCGCAACGCCACCACGAACTGATCAAGTTCGCGATCGTCGGCGGCACCACATTCATCATCGACTCCGTCATTTTCTACACCCTGAAGCTGACGATTCTGGAGACCAAGCCGGTCACCGCGAAGGTGATCGCCGGCATTGTCGCGGTCATCGCGTCCTATGTGCTGAACCGGGAGTGGAGCTTCCGTGACCGCGGCGGCCGTGAACGCCACCACGAGGCGCTGTTGTTCTTCGCCTTCAGCGGCGTCGGGGTGCTGCTGAGCATGGCGCCGCTGTGGTTCTCCAGCTACGTGCTGCAGCTGCGGGAGCCGATGGTGTCGCTGACGGTGGAGAACGTCGCCGACTTCGTCTCGGCCTACATCATCGGGAATTTGTTGCAGATGGCGTTCCGCTTCTGGGCGCTCCGCCGTTGGGTGTTCCCCGACGCGTTCGCGCGCAACCCCGACATGATTGTCGGCGAGGGCAGGGTTGTCGGCGAGGGCAGGGCTGTGGAGGAGGGCAGGGCTGTGGACGAGGGCAGGGCTGTCGACGAGGGCAGGGCCCTGGAAGAGAAGGCCCTGGAGTCTGCCCTCACCGCGGGCGGGATCGCCGAGATTTTCGAGGACACCATCGAGGGCGGGCACCACATGGGAAACGTCACCCTCTTGCGCGGTTGGCGCAGCCGCAGGGCCGCCCGTTTCGGTCAGCTCGGCGATTCGTCTGACCCCAGGGTGTCGAAGACTTCGTGATAGAGCAGCGCGTGCACCTCGCGCAGCCGCGGGACCTCGTAAAACTCCAACGGATCTTGTGACGGCGAGTCGATGATCAGCGTCCCGCACCGGAAGATCCGCTCGAAGATCCTGTCCCGGAATTCAACGCTGTTGATTCGCGCCAGCGGGATGTCGAGCCCGGTGCGGGTGAACACCCCGTGCCGGTACATCACCCGTCGGGTGGTGACGACGAAATGCGTCGTCAACCAGGCCGAGAACGGCCACAACGTCAGCCAGCCGACGACCACCAGCCAGATCCCCCAGATGACGCCGTAGATGACGTTCTTGGCGAGCTGGTCCCACTGCGTCGAGTTGAGGTAACCCGACCCGAACGCCGTCAGCCCGGTCGCGGTGACGAACACCACGGCGGGCCAGATCAGCCGCTTCCAGTGCGGATGGTGGTGCAGCACCACCTGCTCGCCGGCAGCCAGGGCGTTCTCGGGATAGCGCATGGTCGCGACATTAGCGGCGGCGCTACCGCAGATGCACCACGTCGCCGGCAGAGATCACGACCGCCTCATGTCCCGTCTGGAGGCACAGCCTGCCCTGGTCGTCGATGCCGGTGGCGGTGCCGACCAGCTCCCGGCCGCCGGGCAGGTGCGCACGCACGCGAGTGCCGATCGTCAGGCTGTGCGCCCGGTAGTCGGCGGCCAGCGACCGGTCGGCACCGCGTGCGGCCCGCCACGCGACGATCCGCCTGCCGAGTTCGGTCAGCAGCGCGCGCACCAGGTCGCCACGATCGGGTGCGGGGACCCCGAGGTCGCGAAGCGAAGTGGCGCCCTCGACGCCATCGGGGGCGCAGGCGACGTTGAGCCCCACGCCGATCACCACCACCGGGCGCGCCACCTCGGCGAGGATGCCCGCCAGCTTGCCACGGGAGGCCGGCGGGCCCGCCAGCACGTCGTTGGGCCATTTCAAGCCGGCTCGAAGTCCGGTCACGGCCGCCACCGCGTCGACGACCGCCACCCCGGTGGCCAGCGACAGCCAGCCCCACGCCTCGACCGGCACGTCGACGGCGCCGACCCCCACCGACAGCGTGATCTGGGTCCGCGGGGTGATCTGGGTCCGCGGGCCGGCCGACCAGCGGCGGCCGTGCCGTCCGCGTCCGGCGGTCTGGTGCTCGGCGATCAGCACGGCCCCGGCGACGTCGGCCTCCCCGCCCGGTGACGCCGCCCGCGCCAGGAGGTCGGCGTTGGTGGAGCCGGTCTGCTCGACGACGTCGAGCCGTCGCCAACCCAGCCCGGCGCCGATCAGCTCCGCCCGCAGCGCGGCCTCATTCAAAGGCGGGTCCACCGCGGGGTACTGGTCGCTCACCCGGCCCAGCCTAAGCAGTGCCGGGGGAGCAGCCGATAACATCGACTGCCATGACTAGCGTTACCGACCGCTCGGCTCATTCCGCAGAGCCTGCGAGCGAACACACCGTCGACATCCACACCACCGCGGGCAAGCTGGCCGAGCTGCACAAGCGCCGGCAAGAATCGCTGCACCCGGTTGGCGAGGAGGCCGTCGAGAAGGTACACGCCAAGGGCAAGCTGACCGCCCGCGAGCGCATCTACGCCCTGCTTGACGAGGATTCCTTCGTCGAACTCGACGCCCTGGCCCGGCACCGCAGCAGCAACTTCGGTTTGGGGAGCAACCGCCCCCTGGGCGACGGGGTGGTCACCGGATACGGGACCATCGACGGCCGCGACGTGTGCATCTTCAGCCAGGACGCCACGGTGTTCGGCGGCAGCCTGGGCGAGGTGTACGGCGAGAAGATCGTCAAGGTGCAGGAGCTGGCGGTCAAGACCGGACGCCCGCTGATCGGCATCAACGACGGCGCGGGTGCCCGCATCCAGGAGGGTGTGGTCTCGCTGGGCCTGTACAGCCGCATCTTCCGCAACAACATCGTGGCCTCGGGTGTCATCCCGCAGATCTCACTGATCATGGGCGCGGCCGCCGGCGGGCACGTCTACTCCCCCGCCCTGACCGATTTCGTGGTGATGGTCGACAAGACCAGCCAGATGTTCATCACCGGCCCCGACGTCATCAAAACCGTCACCGGCGAGGACGTCACCATGGAGGAACTCGGCGGCGCCCACACCCACATGGCCAAGTCGGGAACCGCGCACTACGTGGCCTCGGGTGAGCAGGACGCCTTCGACTGGGTGCGTGAGCTGCTGGGCTACCTGCCGCCCAACAACGCCACCGACGCGCCGCGCTACGCCGAGCCGGTGCCCGAGGGCGCGATCGAGGACAACCTCACCGCCGAGGACATCGAGCTGGACACGCTGATCCCGGATTCGCCCAACCAGCCCTACGACATGCACGAGGTGATCACCCGCATCCTCGACGAGGACGAGTTCCTCGAGGTCCAGAACGGCTACGCGGAGAACATCGTCGTCGGGTTCGGCCGCATCGACGGCCGGCCGGTCGGCATCGTGGCCAACCAGCCCACCCATTTCGCCGGATGCCTGGACATCAACGCCTCGGAGAAGGCGGCCCGCTTCGTGCGGACCTGCGACTGCTTCAACATCCCGATCGTCATGCTGGTCGACGTTCCCGGGTTCCTGCCTGGCACCGGCCAGGAGTACAACGGCATCATCCGTCGCGGCGCCAAGCTGCTCTACGCGTACGGCGAGGCCACCGTCCCCAAGATCACCGTCATCACCCGCAAGGCCTATGGCGGCGCCTACTGCGTGATGGGTTCCAAGGACATGGGCTGCGATGTCAACATCGCCTGGCCGACCGCCCAGATCGCCGTCATGGGCGCATCCGGCGCTGTCGGGTTCGTCTACCGCCAGCAGCTCAAGGAGGCCGCCCGCGACGGCGCTGATGTCGACGAGTTGCGGCTGCAGCTGCAGCAGGAGTACGAGGACACGCTCGTCAACCCCTACGTCGCCGCCGAGCGCGGCTACGTCGACGCGGTGATCCCGCCGTCGCACACCCGCGGCTACATCGGCACGGCGCTGCGTCTGCTGGAACGCAAGATCTCCCATCTGCCCCCCAAGAAGCACGGGAACATCCCCCTGTGAGTCGAGTGAGCGACACGAGGGAGGTTGCCATGACGGACGACGCGCACCACGTGCACGAACCGCACATCCAGGTCCTGCGCGGCACGCCGACCGCCGCGGAGCTGGCCGCGCTGATCGCCGTGCTCGGCAGCTCGGGTGCCGCGCCCACACTGCCGGCCCCCGAGCGCACCCGCTGGGGCCTGCCGGCCGACAACCTGCGGTACGCGATGACGAACTTCCAGCGCCTGACCATGCAGCAGAAACTTCATATGCAGCGCTTGCAGCAGTGACCCGTCTGGTGCTCGCGTCGGCGTCGGGGGGCCGGCTCAAAGTGCTGCGCCAAGCCGGTGTGGATCCGCTGGTCAGGGTCTCAGGAGTCGACGAGGACGCGGTCGTCGCCGGTCTGCGCGCCGACGCCCCGCCCGGGGAGATGGTGTGCGCCCTGGCCCGGGCGAAAGCGCAACGGGTGGCCGGCACGCTCGAACCGGCAGTCGCCGCGGATTGCGTTGTCATCGGCTGCGATTCAATGCTCTACCTGGACGGCCGGCTCTGCGGCAAGCCGGCGTCGACGGCCGCCGCGCGCGACCTGTGGCAGACCATGGCGGGCCGCGCCGGCCAACTCCACACCGGGCACGCCCTGATTCGTTTGCTGGACAACATGATTACTTGCGAATCATCCGAAAATTCGGTCACCATAGTGCATTTCGGCACACCGTGCCCCGAAGACCTGGATGCGTACTTGTCCTCGGGTGAGTCCTTGCGCGTAGCAGGGGGGTTCACTCTCGACGGCCTGGGTGGTTGGTTCATCGAAGGCGTCGACGGCGACCCGTCAGCCGTGGTGGGGATCGGGCTGCCGCTGACCCGGTCGCTGCTGGATCGCGCGGGGCTGTCGGTCGCCTCGGTGTGGGCGGCCAATCCGGTAGGCGGTCCGGTAGGCAGCGCCGCCACGGCGGCCTGCGAAACATAAACGGCTGCGCCCCGGCGCGGCATGTCGTCGCAGCCGCTTATGTGTCGCGGTCCGTGCCGCCACGGCGGCCCACTCGCGTCCCTGGCGGTAGGCTCGGTTTGTGTCACTGCCCCCCGATCCCAGCCCCGCGCTTGCGGCCTACGCCCACCCCGAACGCCTGGTCACCGCCGACTGGCTGTCCGCCAACCTGGGCACGCCCGGCCTGGCGATCGTCGAGTCCGACGAGGACGTGCTGCTCTACGACGTCGGGCACATCCCCGGCGCGGTCAAGATCGACTGGCACACCGACCTCAACGACGCGCCGGTGCGCGACTACATCAACGGCGAGCAGTTCGCCGCGCTGATGGACCGCAAGGGCATCGCCCGCGACGACACCGTGGTGATCTACGGCGACAAGAGCAACTGGTGGGCGGCCTACGCGCTGTGGGTGTTCACGCTGTTCGGCCACCCCGACGTGCGACTGCTCAACGGCGGCCGGAACCTGTGGCTCTCCGAGGGGCGGGAGACCAGCCTCGACGTCCCGGACCGGACCTCCGAGGGCTATCCGGTCGTGCAGCGCAACGACGAGCCCATCCGGGTCTACAAGGACGACGTGCTGGCGGCGCTGGGCTCCGGGCCGCTGATCGACGTGCGCTCCCCGCAGGAGTACACCGGCGAGCGCACACACATGCCCGACTACCCCGAGGAGGGGGTGCTGCGGGCCGGCCACATCCCCACCGCCCGGTCGATCCCGTGGAGCAGGGCCGTCGACGACAGCGGGCGGTTCCGCAGCCGCGAAGAGCTCGAGGAGCTGTACGGGTTCCTTCACCCCGACGCCAAGACCATCGTCTACTGCCGCATCGGGGAGCGGTCCAGCCACACCTGGTTCGTGCTCACGCATCTGCTGGGCAAGCCCGGGGTGCGCAACTACGACGGGTCATGGACCGAGTGGGGAAACATGGTGCGGGTCCCCGTCGTCGTGGGCCCTGAACCGGGACAGGCGCCGGGAGCCGCACCGGCCAAATGAGCCTACCCGCGCCGCTTGCCGAGGTGGTGTCCGACTTCGCCGAAGTTCAGGGCCAGGACAAGCTGACGCTTCTGCTGGAGTTCGCCGACGACCTGCCCGCGTTGCCCGCCGAGCTGGCCGAGGCGGCGATGGAGCCGGTCCCCGAATGTCAGACCCCGTTGTTCCTGCACGTCGACGCCGGAAATCCGGACCGGGTGCGGCTGTACTTCAGCGCGCCCGCCGAGGCACCGACCACGCGCGGTTTCGCCGCGATCCTGGCGGCCGGCCTCGACGGGCAACCCGCCGCCGACATCCTGGCGGTGCCCGAGGACTTCTACACCGATCTCGGTCTGGCGGCTCTGATCAGCCCGCTGCGGTTGCGCGGCATGTCGGCGATGCTGGCCCGGATCAAGCGGCGGCTGCGTGAGTCCGCCCCACAAGCCCGGCAATCGGGGAATTACGACACCGGCTGATTGCGCGGACGGCGCGCCGCTTAGACTTCCCGGTCAGAGTAAGAAACTCTCTTAAAGACCTTGCAGCTAAAGACCTTGCAGCAGAAGTCTGCAGACATGCCAAACAGGAGGCGCAGTGGCTAGTCACGCCGGCTCGAGGATCTCCAAAGTGCTCGTCGCCAACCGCGGCGAGATCGCTGTCCGGGTGATCCGGGCGGCCCGCGACGCGGGCCTGCCCAGCGTGGCGGTGTACGCCGAGCCCGACGCGGACGCACCGCACGTGCGACTGGCCGACGAGGCGTTCGCCCTGGGCGGTCAGACGTCGGCGGAGTCCTACCTGGATTTCGGCAAGATCCTCGACGCGGCCTCGAAGTCCGGCGCCAACGCCATCCACCCCGGCTACGGCTTCCTGTCCGAGAACGCCGACTTCGCCCAGGCGGTGATCGACGCCGGCTTGATCTGGATCGGGCCCAGCCCGCAGTCGATCCGCGACCTCGGCGACAAGGTCACCGCCCGTCACATCGCCGCGCGAGCCCAGGCCCCGCTGGTGCCCGGCACGCCAGACCCTGTCAAGAACGCCGACGAGGTGGTGGCCTTCGCCCAGGAGTACGGCGTGCCGATCGCGATCAAGGCCGCCTTCGGCGGCGGGGGCAAGGGCATGAAGGTCGCCCGCACCATCGAGGAGATCCCCGAGCTGTACGAGTCGGCGGTCCGCGAGGCCACGGCCGCGTTCGGCCGCGGGGAGTGCTTCGTCGAGCGTTACCTGGACAAGCCCCGCCACGTCGAAGCGCAGGTGATCGCAGACCAGCACGGCAACGTCGTCGTCGCCGGAACCCGCGACTGCTCGCTGCAACGCCGCTTCCAGAAGCTCGTCGAGGAGGCCCCGGCGCCGTTTTTGACCGACGCACAGCGCAAGGAGATTCACGAGTCGGCGAAGCGGATCTGCAAGGAGGCCCACTACTACGGCGCGGGAACCGTCGAGTACCTGGTCGGCCAGGACGGGCTGATCTCGTTCCTCGAGGTCAACACCCGCCTGCAGGTCGAACACCCGGTCACCGAGGAGACCGCCGGTATCGACCTGGTGCGCGAGCAGTTCCGCATCGCCAACGGCGAGCGGCTGGATCTGACCGAGGACCCGACGCCGCGCGGCCACGCCTTCGAGTTCCGGATCAACGGCGAGGACGCGGGCCGCGGCTTCCTGCCCGCGCCCGGGCCGGTGACCCGATTCGACCCGCCCGCGGGCCCCGGGGTGCGGCTGGACTCCGGCGTGGAGACCGGCTCGGTGATCGGCGGGCAGTTCGACTCGATGCTGGCCAAGCTGATCGTGTACGGCGCCAGCCGCACCGAGGCCCTCGAACGCGCCCGGCGTGCCTTCGACGAGTTCCACGTCGAAGGTCTGTCCACCGTCATCCCGTTCCATCGGGCCGTGGTGTCCGACCCGGCGTTCATCGGCGACGAGAACGGCTTCTCGGTGCACACCCGCTGGATCGAGACCGAGTGGAACAACACCGTCGAACCCTTCACCGCCGGCGATCCCCTCGATGACGAGGACACCCGACCCCGGCAGAAGGTGGTCGTCGAGGTCGACGGCCGCCGTCTGGAAGTCTCGCTCCCCGCTGACCTGGCGTTCTCCGGCGGCGCCGGCGACCCGGCGGGTGTCCTACGCAAGAAGCCCAAGCCGCGCAAGCGCGGGGCGCACGCAGGTGCGATGGCCTCCGGTGACGCGGTGACCGCACCGATGCAGGGCACCGTGGTCAAAGTTGCGGTCGAGGAGGGCCAGCAGGTCGCCGTCGGCGATCTGGTGGTCGTGCTCGAGGCGATGAAGATGGAGAACCCGGTCACCGCACACAAGGACGGCGTCATCACCGGGCTCGCCGTCGAGGCCGGGGCGGCGATCACGCAAGGCACGGTGCTCGCCGAGATCAAATGATCCTGGACGGACCGCTGCTGAGGCCAACGGGCCGCCGGCGAACCGGGCGACCGCGCCCGCTACTGCAACTGGTCGCGCAGCCGCGCCAGCGATTTGGCCAGCAGCCGGGACACGTGCATCTGCGAGATGCCGACCCGCTCGGCGATCTGCGTCTGCGTCATCGACTCGAAGAACCTGAGCACCAACACCATTCGCTCACGCTCGGGTAGCGCCTCGAGTAGCGGGCGCAGCGCCTCGCGGTCCTCGATGCGGTCCAGGCCGGCGTCCACGTCGCCCAGGGTGTCGACGATGGCACGGACCTCGTCGTCCTCGCTGCCACCACCGGTGTCGATGGACAAGGTGTTGTAGGAGCTGCCTGCCACCAGGCCCTCGACGACCTCCTGGCGTTCCATCCCGAGTTCCGAGGCGAGCTCGGTGGCCGTGGGTGCACGACCGAGCCGCTGGGACAGATCCGCCGTGGCACTGCCCAGCCGCAGGTGCAACTCCTTGAGCCGCCGCGGGACCTTCACCGACCAGCTGTTGTCCCGGAAGTGACGCCGCACCTCCCCCATGATCGTGGGTACCGCGAACGACACGAAGTCCGAACCGGTCTCGACGTCGAACCGGATCACCGCGTTGACCAGGCCGACGCGCGCCACCTGGACCAGGTCGTCGCGCGGCTCGCCCCGGCCGTCGAACCGCCGGGCGATGTGGTCGGCCAGGGGCAGACAGCGCTCGACGATCTTGTCCCGGTGGCGCTGGAAATCCGTCGAGTCGGCGGGGAAGGTCGCCAGCTCGCGGAACATCTCCGGCACATCGGCGTATTCGTTTGGGCGCGAAGCCGAACCGCCGGCACTCCGCGCCCTCACCTGCTCGAGGCCGCCCGCCGGGCCGTCAATGTGATTCCGAACAGACTGCCGGATTCATCGGGTGCGCGGCCGTCGTGGAAGGTCTTGACGTCGTCGGCCAACGACGTCAGCACGTGCCAGCTGAAGCTGCCGGGCGCCACCACGTCGTGAGTGATACACGCGGCGGTGGCCTCCACGACCAGAACTTCGTCCTGCGGGTCCACCACGACAACCAGCGTCGCATCCGGAGTGGCCGAACGGATCAACCGCGTACACACCTCATCCACCGCGAGCCGCAGATCCGCCACGGCGTCGAAGTCCAGGTCTTCGAAGGTGCCGATCGCGCCGACCAGCGTGCGTAGCATCGCCAGGTTCTCCAGCCGTGCCGCGACGCGCAATTCGACAGCGCGGTGGCCGCGGTCGCGAGCGTTGAGGAGCCGGCCCGCATCGTTCATATGGTCTCCCGGCATTGTCCGACTGACATTACTACTGCCCTGCAGCCCCCTGGGACCATACTTTCCAACGGGTCAACCATCGTCGCCGCCCGGTGGCCGCCCCGGAATTGCCGGACTCCAACCGAACACGGCGCCCCTGTTGCGGCGGATCGCGGCGCCATGATCAGCGCCGTGGTCAGCGCAATTGTCAGCGCAATAATCCGTGCAATCGTCGCGGCAACTGATCATGGTCGGCGTGGTGATACCCCGGGGGCGCCGCGAGGAAACCCGGGAGCCCGGTATGTTCTCGGATGTTCGCCCGACGCCTCAGAGCGCCGCCATCGGGCCCGCTATCGGCGGCACCCCCAACGACACCGTCACCGCCGTCAGCGTGAGCAAGAACCAGCCTGCGCCCTGCCATCCCCACCAGGTGCCTTCGCGACACCACACCCGGTAGGTGCGCACGAACGCCCGCAGCCCGGCGGACAGCAGGATCAGCGGACCCCCGAAAGCCAGCATCGTCCGCTGCGGCGCGCCGCAGGCCACCGTGTCGACGCTCACGCCTGGGCAGGTGCTGACCCACAGCGCCGCCATGACCAGGAAGCCCAGTCCGGCGACCGTGGCCAGCGCCGCGAAGCGGATGGCGGCGTGCACCTCACCGTCTTCGCGACCGTCATCTCGCCCCACGCGGTCTCCCGGGGGCCACTCGTCCGCCTTCTGCATCCTTGTCCCTCACGTAGGGCCCGGCTCCTCTTGTGTCATCGCTCGCGACGCCGAATCGGTTACGCAGTCGCGAGGATTCCTGCTGGCAGCGCATGCCGACCCCACCCCGAGACCCCAGAAGCGCAGTCACCCAGCCGGTCTGAGGCCTCGGCAAACCGCCGTTGTCGGCCCCGAAACGGAGGCCCCGGGGCAGGGGCGCGGTAGCATACCGCAAGATTGAGCGGGCGCTCGAGATGAGGAGAGGGTGCATGGCCCTCAGGGTGCGCAGCACGGAGCCGGAAATCCTGGACGACGAAAGCATCGCCCTGGCCGACTACCGGCGCTGCCTGGCCGACCTCGCCGTCGTCAACCGCATGACACTTACCCATCGCCCGACGTTGCGTTGGCTGGCGCGCGCGACGAGGACCTTGCCCGCCGGTACGGAAATCTCCGTGCTGGACGTCGGCTACGGCGACGGCGATCTGCTGCGGGCCATCGCGCGCTGGGCGGATCGTCGCGGGCTCAAGACACGATTGTCGGGAATCGACCTGAACCCGCGCAGCGCCGCCGCCGCCCGCGACGCCACCCCGGCGGAACTGGCCATCGACTACCGGATCGGCGACGTGTTCGCCTACACCCCGGCCGAGTCGCCGCACTTCATCGTCAGCTCGCAGTTCACCCACCACCTCAGCGACCAGGACGTCGTAAAATTCCTGACGTGGCTTCACGAGAACTCCGCCCGCGGCTGGCACATCGCGGATCTGCATCGCAATACTTTCGCCTATCGCACCTTTCCGCTGCTGGCACACGCGATGCGCTGGCACCCCATCGTGCGCTCCGACGGCAGAATATCCATCAGCCGAAGTTTCCGCCGTGCCGACTGGCAGGCGTATCTGGACAAGGCCGCCGTGCAGGCGGAGATCTCCTGGTACGCACTTCGATTGTGCGTGCACACGACCGTCTTCGACGAGCGAGCTTGGAGTCCATGAACGCAAGTTCGGGCGACAACCCAGGCTGCCTCGGTACTATTTGACGCATGCCGGGCGCGAGGAGGCGGTTGTCCCCCGAGGACCGCCGAGCTGAGCTGCTTGCTCTGGGGGCGGAGGTTTTCGGTCAGCGGCCCTACGACGAGGTCCGCATCGACGAGATCGCCGAGCGGGCCGGGGTGTCCCGGGCATTGATGTATCACTACTTCCCGGACAAACGGGCTTTCTTCGCCGCGGTCGTGCAGGACGAGACCGACCGGCTCTACGAGGTCACCAACGCGTTGCGTCCGGCCGGCCTGACGATGTTCGAGGAGATCAAAGCCGGTGTGCTGGCCTACATGGACTACCAGCATCACCATCCGCAGTCGGCGTGGGCGGCCTATGTCGGCCTCGGCCGGTCCGACCCGGTGCTCGTGGGCGTCAGCGACGAAGCCAAGAACCGCCAGTTGGAACACATCATGAGCCGGGTCGCCGAACTGGTGGGCACAATCCCCGCGGAGAAGCTGAAAACCGAGGTCGAGCAGCACCTGGAGGTGATCATCAACGGCTGGCTGGCGCTCACCTTCGAGATCTGCCGGCAGCGGATCATCGACCCCACCACCGACGCCGAACAGCTCGCCGACTCCTGCGCGCACGCGCTGCTGGACGCCATCGCCCGGGTGCCGGGCATTCCGGACGAACTCGCCCATCTGATGGCCACCTCCAGGCTGTGAACTCCTGTCGGTCCACGTTGGCACCATGGTCAGGTGAGCACTCGCGCCGGTCCGCAGCGGCCTGAACATCCCCGCGACCCGCTGGGCCGGTTCAGCGCGGTCACCCGCGAGTGGTTCGCCGGCACGTTCGCCGCGCCGACCGCTGCGCAGTTCGCCGCCTGGGACGCCATCGCCGACGGCGACAACACCCTGGTGATCGCACCGACGGGGTCCGGAAAAACTCTGGCGGCGTTCCTGTGGGCGATCGACCGTCTCGCGGCCGGCCCCGAGCGCCACGGGGGGACCCGCGTGTTGTACGTCTCCCCGCTCAAGGCACTGGCTGTCGACGTCGAGCGCAACCTGCGCACCCCGCTGGCGGGGCTCACCCGGATCGCCGAACGCCGGGAGGTGCCGGTTCCCGGCATCAGTGTGGGGGTGCGATCCGGCGACACCGCGCCCGCGCAGCGTCGGCACCTGCTCAACCATCCGCCCGACGTGCTGATCACCACACCGGAGTCGCTGTTCTTGATGCTCACTTCGGCTGCGCGGCAGACCCTGACCGGCGTGCAGACCGTGATCGTCGACGAGATCCACGCCATCGCCTCCGGCAAGCGCGGCGCACACCTGGCCCTGTCGCTGGAACGGCTGGACGCCCTGCGCCAGGCGCCGCCCGCCCAGCGCATCGGGTTGTCGGCGACGGTGCGCCCGCCCGAGGAGCTGGCCCGGTTCCTGTCCGGCGCAGGCCCGACGACTCGGACAAAGGTGGTGGCACCACCGTCGGGCAAGACCGTCGAGCTCACCGTGCAGGTACCCGTGCCCGACATGGCGAACCTGGCCAACACTGCCCCGCAAGCAGGTGGTACCCCCAGCATCTGGCCGGACGTCGAGGCGCGCCTGGTCGACCTGATCGAGGCGCACGGCTCGACCATCGTGTTCACCAACTCGCGACGGCTGGCCGAACGGCTCACCGCGCGGCTCAACGAGATTCACGCCGAACGCCGCGGCGTGGCTCTCCTCGAGGTGCCGGCCGAGTCTGCCGGAACCAATCGGGCGGTGCCCGGCGGTGCGCCGGCGCACATCATGGGAAGCGGCCAGACCTACGGCGCCGACGCGTTGCTGGCCCGGGCCCACCACGGCTCGGTCAGCAAGGAGCAGCGCGCACTGGTGGAAGAGGACCTCAAGCGTGGTCTGCTCAAGGCGGTGGTGGCCACCTCCAGCCTGGAGCTGGGAATCGACATGGGCGCGGTCGACCTGGTGATCCAGGTGGAGGCACCGCCGTCGGTGGCCAGCGGCCTGCAACGCATCGGCCGGGCCGGCCATCAGGTGGGCGAGGTCTCCCGGGGCGTGCTGTTCCCCAAGCACCGCACCGACCTGATCAGCTGCGCGGTAAGTGTGCAGCGCATGCGGGCCGGTCAGATCGAGACGTTGCGGGTGCCGGCCAACCCCCTCGACGTCCTGGCCCAGCACACCGTGGCAGCGGCTGCCCTCGAGCCGCTGGACGCCGACCGCTGGTTTGACACCGTGCGCCGGGCCGCACCGTTCGCGACGCTGCCGCGAAGCCTGTTCGAGGCCACCCTGGACCTGTTGAGCGGCAAGTACCCGTCGACGGAGTTCGCCGAATTGCGACCGCGCCTGGTCTACGACCGCGATACCGGGACGCTGACCGCCCGGCCCGGCGCCCAGCGGCTGGCCGTCACCTCCGGCGGCACCATCCCCGATCGTGGGCTGTTCACGGTCTATTTGGCCGGCGACTCCGAAAAGCCCTCGCGGGTCGGCGAACTCGAAGAGGAGATGGTCTACGAGTCCCGCCCCGGCGATGTGATCTCGCTTGGGGCCACCAGCTGGCGCATCGTCGAGATCACCCACGACCGGGTGCTGGTGGTCCCCGCCCCGGGGCAGCCGGCCCGGCTGCCGTTCTGGCGCGGCGACGGCGTAGGCCGCCCGGCCGAGCTGGGTGCCGCGCTGGGGGCGTTCACCGGCGAGATGGCCGGCATGGACCGGGAAGAATTCCAGACACGTTGCACCGTTTTGGGGTTCGACGCCTACGCGACAGAAAACCTATGGGTGCTGCTCGACGAGCAGCGCGCCGTGGCCGGGACGGTGCCCACCGACACCACCTTGCTGGTCGAGCGCTTCCGCGATGAGCTCGGCGACTGGCGGGTGATCCTGCACTCGCCGTACGGGCTGCGGGTGAACGGTCCGCTGGCGCTGGCGGTCGGCCGGCGGCTGCGCGAACGCTACGGCATCGACGAGAAACCGACCGCCTCCGACGACGGCATCGTGGTGCGCTTGCCGGACACGCTTTCCGACACCGGCGATACCGCTGCGGGCGCCGATCTCTTCGTCTTCGACGCCGACGAGATCGATCCGATCGTCACCGCCGAAGTGGGCGGTTCGGCATTGTTCGCGTCGCGGTTCCGGGAGTGCGCGGCCCGGGCCTTGCTGCTGCCGCGCCGCCATCCCGGCCGCCGCTCGCCGCTGTGGCAGCAGCGCCAGCGCGCAGCCCAGCTGCTGGAGGTCGCGCGGAAATACCCCGACTTCCCGGTGGTGCTGGAGACCGTCCGCGAATGCCTGCAGGACGTCTACGATGTCCCGGCCCTGGTCGAGCTGATGAGCGGCATCGCCTCGCGCCGGGTGCGGGTGCTCGAGACGCAGACCGCCAAACCGTCCCCCTTCGCGGCGTCCCTGCTGTTCGGCTACGTCGGGGCCTTCATGTACGAGGGCGACAGGCCGCTCGCCGAGCGCCGGGCCGCAGCGCTGTCGCTGGATGCCACGCTGCTTGCCGAGCTGCTCGGCCGGGTGGAGCTGCGCGAGTTGCTCGATCCGGAGGTCATCGCCGCCACCGGCCTGCAGTTGCAGCACCTCGCCCCGGACCGCGCCGCCCGTGACGCCGAGGCGGCCGCCGACCTGCTGCGGCTGCTGGGCCCGCTGACCGGAGCGGAGGTGGCCGCCCGGTCCGGGTCGGCCGACGTCGGCGGCTGGCTGGATGGTCTGCTCGCCGCCCGGCGCGCACTGACGGTCTCGTTTGCCGGCCGCAGCTGGTGGGCGGCCATCGAGGACATCGGCCGGCTGCGCGACGGGATCGGGGTCGCGGTTCCGTTGGGCGTGCCGGCCACCTTCACCGCGGAGGTAGCCGATCCGCTGGGTGAACTACTGGGCCGTTATGCCCGCACCCGTACCCCGTTCACCACGGCCGAGGCGGCCGCCCGCTTCGGGCTGGGACTGCGGGTGACGGCCGACGTGCTGAGCCGGCTGGCCGCGGACGGCCGGTTGGTGCGCGGTGAGTTCGTCGCCGCCCCCGAGGGGCCGGGCGGCCAACAGTGGTGCGACGCCGAGGTGTTACGCATCCTGCGGCGCCGCTCACTGGCGGCGCTACGTGCCCAGGTCGAGCCGGTGAGCACCGCCGCCTACGGGCGCTTCCTGCCCGCCTGGCACCGCGTCTCGTCGAACCTGTCCGGCCCGGAGGGCCTGCTGACGGTGATCGACCAGCTGGCCGGAGTCCGGTTGCCGGCCTCGGCGATCGAACCGTTGGTGCTGGGACCGCGCGTGGCCGGCTACTGTGCGGCACTGCTCGACGAACTGCTGGCAACCGGCGAGGTAACCTGGTCGGGCGCCGGGTCCATCTCGGGCAGCGACGGCTGGATCGTGCTGCACCACAGCGATTCGGCGCCTCTGACCCTGGCACCGCCGGCCGAGATCGACCTGACCGAAGCCCACCGCGCGATCCTGGACACGCTGTCCGGGGGAGGCGCATATTTCTTCCGCCAGCTCGCGCAGGACCACCAGCCCGGCGAAATCGACTCGGCGGACCTCAAAGCCGCGCTGTGGGAACTGATCTGGGCCGGCTGGGTCACCGGCGACACCTTCGCTCCGGTACGCGCCCAGCTCAGCGGATTGGGCAGCCGCCGGCGCTCCGTGCCGGCGCACCGGACACACCGGCCACCGCGCCTGAGCCGGTACAGCGTCGCGCACGCCCAGCACCGCGCCGCCGACCCGACCGTGGCGGGGCGGTGGTCGACCCTGCCGGCCCCCGATCCGGATTCCACGGTGCGGGCCCACCACCAGACCGAACTCCTGCTGGGCCGGCACGGCGTGCTGACCAGGGGTGCGGTGGCGGCCGAGGGGGTGCCGGGCGGGTTCGCCACCCTTTACCAGGTGTTGAGCTCGTTCGAGGACGCCGGTCGCTGCCAGCGTGGCTATTTCGTAGAGTCGTTGGGCGGCGCGCAGTTCGCCGTCGCGTCCACTGTCGACCGGCTGCGCGGCTACACCGACGACGTCGATGCGCAGCGGCCGGACTACCGGGCCGTTGTGCTGGCCGCCGCGGACCCGGCCAACCCCTACGGCGCCGCACTGCCCTGGCCGTCATCGAGCCCGCAAGGCCCAGCGGCACGCCCCGGCCGCAAGGCCGGGGCGCTGGTGGTACTGGTGGACGGTGAGTGCACCTGGTTCCTCGAACGCGGCGGACGGTCGTTGCTGACCTTCACCGCCGACCCCGCGGCCCACCACGCGGCCGCCGCGGCGCTGGCCGGCCTGGTGTCTGAACGGCGCGTCGCGGCGATCCTGGTGGAACGCATCGACGGTGCGCCGGCCCTGGCGCCGTCTCTCGGCGAGGGCCGCTCGGATGCGCTGGCAGGGCTGTTGGACGCCGGATTCGTCCGCACCCCAAGCGGATTGCGGCTGCGGTGATCACGCCAGAGGACCATGCCCGAGGGTGACACCGTCTGGCGCACCGCGACAATCCTGCGGGAGCACCTGGCCGGGCGCACGCTGACCCGCTGCGATGTCCGGGTGCCGCGGTTCGCCACCGTCGACCTCACCGGGCAGGTGGTGGACGAGGTGCTCAGTCGTGGCAAGCACCTGTTATTCCGGGTGGGCCCGGCCAGCATTCACTCACACCTGAAGATGGACGGCAGCTGGCGGGTCGGTGTCCGGCCGGTGGGGGTGGACCACCGCGCGCGGATCGTCCTGGAAGCCGGCACCGTGCGGGCCGTGGGCGTCGACCTCGGGGTGCTGGAAATCCTCGACCGTGACCGGGAGGCCGACGCAGTCGCCCACCTGGGACCAGACCTGCTGGGCCCGGACTGGGACGCCGCGCGCGCCGTCGCCAACCTCACTGCCCGGCCGGACCGGCCACTCGCCGAGGCACTGCTCGACCAGCGGGTCCTGGCCGGGGTCGGCAACGTGTACTGCAACGAATTGTGCTTTGTCACCGGGCATCTGCCCACTACGCCGGTCGACGCCGTCGCCGACACGCACCGGCTGGTCGCGCGCGCCCGGGACATGCTGTGGACCAACCGGTTCCGCTGGAACCGGTGTACCACCGGCGACACTCGACCGGGGCGGAAACTGTGGGTGTACGGGCGTGCCGGACAACGATGCCGTCGCTGCGGCACGCGCGTCGAATACAGCGAATCCCGCGGCACCGGCGCCCGGGTGTGGTTCTGGTGCCCGGTCTGCCAGCGCTGAACAGGAGACTTTTATGAAGTGCGCCGCGAACTTTCGCCAGTGCGGTCGCGACATGCTTTGATCGCGGTGTCACAGGCCTGCCCGCCTTCCTGCACCGACCACCGGGAGGACCCACCGATGCCGAACAGCCGGACGCCCATGGTCCTGGCGGTCGCGCTGATCAGCCTGGTCGGGATCGCGGCGCCCGCTGCGCGCGCCGACGCGATCGACAACGCCTTTCTGTCCGCGGTGACCGCCAAGGGCATCGACTTCCCGTCGCCGAAGGCCGCGATCATCGCGGCTCACGAGGTGTGCGACGAACTCGACCTCGGCAGGAAGAAGTCCGACGTCGCCTCGGAAGTGATGAGCAACAGCCAACTCGACGGTTACCACGCCGGGTTCTTCGTCGGCGCGAGCATCGCCGCGTTCTGCCCGCGGAACCACACGGCACCCTGACGTGTCGCCCGGTTATGAGATGGCCCCGGTTATGAGATGGCCCCGGTTATGAGATGGAGTTGACAGCCGTCGACAACTGCGACATGAACTCCTGGGGAACGGGAATGTAACCGTGGCCGGAAAGGCCGGCCTGGCCGGCCCCGATCGCACTCTGCAGAAAAGCCTTGACAGCCGCGCCGACCTGCCTGTCGGGGTACTGCGAGCACACGATCTCGTAGGTCGCCAGCACGATCGGGTAGGAGCCGGCCTGGTTGGGCCGGTAGAACGAGATCGTGTCCAGGGCAAGGTCATTGCCCTGTCTGATGTACCAGGCTGCGGAAATGGTCTTGCCCACCGACTCGGCGGTGATCCCCACCGGGCCCGGGCCGGCCGAGGTGATGATCCTGGCCATGTTCGGCTGCTGGGCCGCGACGTAGGACCATTCGACGTAGCTGATCGACCCCTCGGTGGCCTTGACCGCCGCGGCGGATCCGTCGTTACCCTTGGCGCCCTCGCCGACTCCCCCGTTGAACGTCATACCGGCACCCTTGTCCCAGGCGCCGCCGGAAGCGGTGTCCAGATACCTCTGGAAGTTGTCGGTGGTGCCGGACTCGTCGCTGCGGAACACGACGCTGATCGGCTCGGCGGGCATGGTGGCGCCCGGGTTCAGCGCCTGGATCGCACCGTCGTCCCAGGTTTTGATGTCGCCGTTGAAGATCTGCGCTACGGTCGGGCCGTCGAGGTTCAGCGACGTCACACCGTCTACGTGGTAGATGACGGCGATGGGGCCGAACACCACCGGAAGGTTCCACGCCGGCGAGCCGCACCGCCGCTGCGCTGCGGCGTACTCGTCCTTTCTCAGCGGCGAGTCAGAGCCGGCGAAATCGGTTCGGTCACCGATGAACTCGCTGATCCCGACGCCGGAGCCGTTGGGTGTGTAGTTCAGTGACTGGCCCGCACAGGCCTGTTCGAATGCCTTGTCGAAACGGGTCATCGCGTTGGCCTGCGCGGTGGAACCGCTGGCCCGCAATGTCGGCTTGCCGCCGCAGGCGACCCGCACCGACGACGTGCCCGTCGCCACGCGCCCTCCGGTTTCGTGACCACAGCCCGTCAGCATCGCCCCGACCGCCAGAATGCTCAGTACGGCACCAAACCGATTGATGTGCAACCTGATTCCTTTGGACGGTGGGACGAAAAGCGCGCACTTCCCGCAGGTACGAAGAATAGTAACAAGACCGCACCAGCGGGGCGTGGCGTACGGCTGTCGGCGATGACCACGCCCTCGCGTGATCGCTAAACCCGGGCGTGCGCGAGAAAGAACCGGGCGATGGCCTCCGAGCCGTCGAGGGCACGGGTGGTACGCCCGATGACCGCCTTGGGCAGGTACTGCCTGCCGCCGGGCCAGGTGTGGCCACCGTTGTCGATCCGGTAGAACACCACCTCGGTGGATGCCGCGCACACCGTGTAGGCGAAGCGGTGCACCGCGGTGCCGTCCCCGACGTCGGGCGACGCCTCCAGCGACGGATCGCCTTGGCAATCATCGACCGAGCGCCACCTTTTCACCATGCTCGCAACGGACACGGCATGGCTGATCCCGCCGCGACCACGCACGTCGCCCCCGCGGAACGGAACCAGCGGATCAGCGGTTCCGTGGGCCTCCCACACCGACACCGCCCGGGACGGGTTGCACGGCACGCCCACGCCCAGGGTCCCTGCCACCGGTGCGATCGCGGCGAAGACATCGGCGCGCTCGCACGCCAGCCTGTTGGACATGAAGCCGCCGTTGGACATTCCGGTCGCGAAGACGTGGCCCGGGTCGATGTTGTAGTCGTCTTGCAGCTTGCCCACCAGGGCGACCAGGAACCCGACGTCGTCAACGTGCCGGCGGTCCGCCGGCGATGCCCCGCGACCGTCGGCCCAGCTCTTGTCGTAGCCGTTGGGATAGACCACCAGCAGATGGTGGGCGTCGGCGACGCCGTCGAAACCGGTCAGCCCCCGCTGCCCGTTCCCGCTGCCGCCGCCGCCGTGCAGGCTGAGCACCAGACCGACCGGATCGCCCGGCGGCACGTGCAGCGTATAGGTCCGGTCGATGCCCCCGGCACGCAGCGTGCCGGAGATGTCGCGAACGGCGGACGCCGAGAAGTGACGAACGCCACACCCGGCGGGCACGACGACTCCCATGATGACCGCAGCGGCCGCGAGCAAGGCCGGCGACAACCATCGCGCGTACGGCATGCCGCCAAGGTACCGAATCGGGCCCGCGAGGACGTCGGATTGCGGCGAGTCGGCGCGGCGCCGGGCGTCATCCCGCTGACGGCGGTCGCTGCATGACCGTGCCCAGAAGCTCGCACCCGAGTTCGATGTCGTCGTAGTCGCGCCCCGCGCGACGGCGGTCACGCGCCGAGGCCGACGCCGTGCCTGCCGGAGGTATCGCGATGGGCGCCCGCGCCAGCTCGGGGGACAGCGGGGACACCGCGGATGCGAGCCGAACCGGGGACTCCGAGGCCCCCAGCAGCCCCACCACCGACGGCGGCGCCATCAGCTTGCCCACCAGAATCCCCCCGCCCACCGACCCGGTGGGCGCCCAGGACCGCCCGGCGGCGCCCAATGCGCCGGCAAGTCGGGCCTCCACCGCGGCGAAGTCCGCCGCGCTCTGCGACAGGTCGGCGCCGATGCCGCCGCCCAACGACTGGAACGCTTGGGCCTTGGACAGTGTGGCCAGCGCAACGAGTATGTTGACCGGAAGTCCGCCCGCGACAGCCTGGTTCAGCCAGTCGTTGGCCAGCTGGAACCAGGCATTGTCGACAAGGCCCCCCGTGGCGGCGGGCACCGTCGTGAACAGGCCGGAGGAGGTGGCCGCCGGAGCCACCCCGGCCGGGCTCGCCAGGCCCGCCGGGTTGGCGATCGGCGGTGGTGACGAGAACTGCACCGGCGCAACGGCACTCGCTGAAGATACGGCATATCGATACATCGCGGCCGAGTTGTTCGCCCACATGGCCTGGTACTCGGCCTCGGTTTCGGCGATCGCGGGGAGATTGACCCCGAAAAAGTTGGTGGCCAGCAGAAGCGCCGGCCGCGTCCGGTTGGCGGTGACCACGCACGGGTGCACGACCGCGAAGTGCGTCAGCTCGAAAGCCGCGACGACCGCGTGCACAGAGGAGCCGACCTGCCGGCACTGCTGCGCGGTGACGGAAAGCCACTCCACGTAGGGTGCGGCGGCCCGCGCCATCGCCGTCGCGGCCGGACCGTGCCAGGTCTCGCCCAGCGACGTCAACGCCGCGGTGTGGCCCCGCACCGACTCGTCCAGCTCGAGGCCCAGCTCGTGCCACGCCGCGGCGGCAGCAAGCAGCGACCCGGACCCGGGTCCCGCATGGATCAGCGCCGAGACGACCTCAGGCGCCAGGATCCCAAAATCCATGACGGACTACCTGAGAGAAGCACGAATACGTTGCAGAACAGAACATCTCGCCGAATTGAGAGCCATCGCCTGCTCTCATCCCCCGCTCGGCGGACGATGTATCACCCGTTTGGGGAGCTCGACACCGTAGTCGAGGTCCTCGAACTTCTGCTGCTTACGCTTGCGCCAGCCGCTACCTGCGGATACCGGCGGCGACATCATCATCGGAGGCAACGGCAGCGCGGAGGACCCTCCGTCGCCCGCTCCGAGCGGCGAGGCCGCCGCCGCGAGGTGTACCGGCGACTGCGAGGCGGGCAACGACCCCACCACGGCGGGAGGAGCGGTCAGCTTGCCCACCGTCACCCCGACACCCATCGCCGCGGTGGGTGCCGATGCGGCCGATCCGAAAGTCTTGAGCGCGTTGCTGAATTGGACTTCCGATGCACCCAGCGCGGCCTCGCCCTCGGCCAGGCCCTGGCCGATCTCGCCGCCCACCGACTGCACACTCTCGGCGGTTGCCGACTGCGCCCCGAAATCCAGCAGGTTGATCGGGAAGCCGGACGAGATGAACTGATTGCCCCAGGTGTTGGTCAACTGGAACCAGCCGTTGTTGACCAGGCCGCCAGAACTGTTGCCGAACAGCGACGACCACACCGAGAACAGCGTCGAGGCGGCGTTGCCGGTGCCGGCCGTCGAGACGACGCCGGCCTGGGCGGCCGCGGCGGTCGGGCTCGCGATCGTCACGGGCGAGGAGAACGCCGGCAGCGCGGTCGCCTGGGCCGAGGCCGCCTGGTAGCGGCTCAGCGCCGCTGAATTGTTCGCCCACATCGCCTGGTACTGGTCCTCGGTCTGGGCGATCGCGGCCGTATTGCTGCCGAAGCGGTTGGTGGCCAGCAACTGCGCCAGTTGCGTCCGATTGGCGCTGACCTGCACGGGGTGGACGACGGTGGAGTGGACGAGGCTGAACGCCGTCGCCGCAGCCTCCGCGGAGACGGCCATCTGCTGGGACTGCTGCGCAGTGGCGCGCAACCAGAGCAGGAAGGGGTGGACGGCCTGAGTCATCGCGGCCGAGGAAGCGCCGTCCCAGGACTCGATCAGCGAAGACAGCACCGCTGTGTAGACGCCGGCGACGTTATCCAACTCGACGGCCAGCCGCTGCCACGCGGCGGAGGCTTCGGTCAGCGACACCGCTCCAGGGCCGGAGTAGATGAGCGCGGAGGTGACCTCCGGGGGCGCTAAGACATCCATCTCACATTTCGTTGACTGTGCTGGGGAAAATTGTGCAACATCGCTCCGAATTGCTGGGCAAACCGGTTGGACGAGGGCGCCGTCATCTGAAATCACGGTAGCGCTCATCCGCCGGCGTCCGCGCACGACGGCCAGGATTTCCGATTACGGTATAGAACCCGACATATCGGCGTCGTTCCGCGTTAAGGCGCGACCGGTGGCCCGGACAGTCAAGCGAAGCGGCATAGACACCTGCCCTTGGCCACGTGGGTGTGCCTACCCCGCGCGTGGGGAATGGTGTGGTCGATTTCACATCGACCGAGGTCGACGATGACCTCGTGTGGCCGCACAAATCCCCTCCTCCAGCCCCGCCGACTCGGCAGGCCGCATCCCCGCACTGCATTCGAACGCACATTCGATAGTGCCACGGGGATCCGACATCCAACAGCCGTCGCGGCCGGGCTGTGGATAACCGCAATCAAACTCAGGGTGCCGTTCGGCCGCTGACGAAATCGCGTCGCGCCCCGGTCAGCGGATCGTCGAACTCGATCCGGCGGGCCAGCAACCGCAGGGGCACGCTGAAGTCGTCGGGAGCCACGTCGACGATGCGGGGATACAACGGATCTCCCAGGATCGGAATCCCCAGCGACGCCATGTGCACCCGCAGCTGGTGGGTCCGGCCGGTGCGCGGTGTGAGCCGGTAGAGGCCGTCGGCCACCAGCTCCACCAGCGTCTCGGCGTTGGGGACGCCGGGCTCGCAGAACGCCTGCAGCCGCCCGCGCCGCTTGACGATCCGGCTGCGCACGACGCGCGGCAGCTCCAGCGCCGGATCGACGGCCGCGCGCGCCAGGTAGGTCTTGCGCACCAGGCCGCGCGCGAACAGCGACTGATACGCCCCGCGCGACTCACGCCGGGCGGTGAACAGCAAAACCCCGGCGGTCAACCGATCCAGCCGATGGGCGGGGCTGAGCTCCGGCAAACCCAGATCGCGGCGCAGCCGTACCAGCGCGGTCTGCGCAACGTGCCGCCCGCGCGGCATGGTGGCCAGAAAATGCGGCTTGTCGACGACGACGATGTCGGCATCGGAGTACAGCACCGGCACCTCAAAGGGCACCGGCACCTCGTCGGGCAGCTCGCGGTAGAGATACACCGCGGACCCGGCGGGCAGCACGGTGGCCCCGTCGACCGCCACGCCATCGGCGTCGACAACCTCGCCGGACAGCACCTTCGCGCGGGCCTGCTCGCCGAAGCGCTCGGTGAGCTCGGCCAGCACCGGGCCACCGCGCAACCGCACCCGGGCCGGCCCCAGCCCGTCGCGAACCGGAAGCGGCGCGGGCCTCACGCGGGCCTCACGCGGGCCTCACGTGGGCCTCACGTGGGCCTCACGTCAGGGGAACCGGCTCGAGGATCTCGACGCGGGCCTCCGGTGCGCTGGCCCGCAGCTCGTCGGCCGAGACGTCGTCGGGCTGGGCCTGCGACAGGACCTCGGCCTGCACCCGCGCCGCGTAGTTGGCGACCTCGCGCTCGACGTCCTCGGTGCTCCACCCCAGCACCGGCGCGACCGCGTCGGCCACTTCGCGGGCGCAATCGACGCCCCGGTGCGCGTATTCGATGGAGATCCGCATCCGGCGTGCCAGGATGTCCTCCAGGTGCAGCGCGCCTTCGGCGGTGACGGCGTAGCGGGCCTCCACCTTCAGGTAGCCCGCCGCCTCCTTGATCGGGTCGAGCAGGCCGGGGTCGTCGGCGGCCAGATCCAGGACGTCACCGATCAGCGAGCCGTAGCGGTCCAGCAGGTGGCGCACCCGGTACGGGTGCAGGCCGCGCAGCGCGCCGACGCGTTCGGCCTGGTTGATCAGCGCAAAGTAGCCGTCAGCGCCCAGCAATCTCACCTTCTCGGTGATCGACGGTGCCACCCGGGCCGGCACGAACTGCACCGCGGCGTCGATCGCGTCGGCCGCCATCACCCGGTAGGTGGTGTACTTGCCGCCGGCGATGGCCACCAGGCCGGGCGCGGGCACCGCCACGGCGTGCTCGCGCGACAGCTTGGAGGTCTCCTCGCTTTCGCCGGCGAGCAGCGGCCGCAGCCCGGCGTAGACCCCGTCGATATCGGCGTGCGTCAGCGGGGTGGCCAGCACGGTGTTGACGGTGCCGAGGATGTAGTCGATGTCGGCCTTGGTGGCGGCCGGATGCGCGAGGTCGAGGTCCCAGTCGGTGTCGGTGGTTCCGATGATCCAGTGGCTGCCCCACGGGATGACGAACATCACGGACTTCTCGGTGCGCAGGATGATCGCCACGTCGCTGACGATCCGATCGCGCGGCACGACGATGTGCACGCCCTTGGACGCACGCACCTGGAACCGTCCCCGCTGCTTGGACAGCCCCTGGATCTCGTCGGTCCACACCCCGGTGGCGTTGACGACGACGTGGCCGCAGACCTCGGTGATCTGGCCGTTCTCGGTGTCGCGGACCCGCACGCCGGTCACCCGGTCGCCCTCCCGCAGCAGTGCGACAGCCTGGGTGGAACAGCGCACGACCGCACCGTAGTGCGCGGCGGTGCGGGCCACCGTCATGGTGTGCCGGGCGTCGTCGACGACGGTGTCGTAGTAGCGGATGCCACCGATCAGCGAGCTGCGCTTGAGGCCGGGACTCAACCGCAGGGCGCCGGCGCGGGTCAGGTGCTTCTGCGCGGGAACCGATTTCGCGCCGCCCATCCGGTCATAGAGAAAGATGCCCGCGGCGATGTACGGACGTTCCCACACCCGGTTGGCGAGCGGGAACAAAAAGGGCATCGGCTTCACCAGATGTGGCGCCAACGTGGTCAGCGACAACTCGCGCTCGTAGAGCGCCTCGCGCACCAGCCCGAACTCCAGCTGCTCGAGGTAGCGCAACCCGCCGTGGAACATCTTCGACGAGCGGCTCGACGTGCCGGACGCGAAATCACGTGCCTCCACCTGCGCGACCTTGAGCCCGCGCGTGGCGGCATCCAGCGCGCATCCGGAGCCCACCACGCCGCCGCCGATGACCACGACGTCGAACTGCTCGCCGCCGAGCCGCTTCCAGGCGATTTCGCGCTGCCGCGGTCCCAGCTCGGACGCCGGCGAGCTGCGCCGGCTGGGCACGCCGTAAGGATCACTCACGCCTGCAGGCTCCAATCGGTTACTCGTCGGTAGGTGTCCTCGACCAAGGCTAGTTGGTGGGGCTCACCTGAGTCGGACTTCTAGTCCAAGTCGTCGTGGGCCATCAGCCGGCGGGCGGCCTCGGTGATCGAACCGGACAGCGACGGGTACACGGCAAGCGTCTGCGCAAACTCGTTGACCGTGACGCGGTTGGTCACCGCCACGGCTATCGGCAGGATCAGCTCGGAGGCGATCGGCGCCACCACGACCCCGCCGATCACCACGCCGGTGGAGCGCCGGCAGAAGACCTTGACGAAACCCTTCTGCAGCCCCGACATCTTCGCCCGGGCGTTGGTGTGCAACGGCAGCATGATGGTGCGGGCGGTCACCGAGCCGTCGTCGATCATCCGCTGCGGCACGCCGACTGTGGCGATCTCGGGCCGGGTGAATATCGTCGCCGCCACCGTGCGCAGCCGGATCGGGGTGACACCCTCGCCGAGCGCGTGATACATCGCGATCCGACCCTGCATGGCCGCGACCGAAGCCAGCGGCAGCAGGCCGGTGCAGTCACCGGCGGCATAGATGCCCGGAACCGACGTTCGCGACACCCGGTCGACGGGCAGGTAGTTCCCGCGCCCCAGCTCGATGCCGACCCGTTCCAGGCCGAGGCTGCCGGTGTTGGGGACCGACCCGATGGTCATCAGCGCGTGGCTGCCCTCGACGGTGCGGCCGTCCTTGAGAGTGACCAGCACTCCGGTTGCGGTACGGGTCACCGATTCGGCCCGGGCATTCTTGATCAGCTGCACGCCCCGTTCGGCGAACACGTCTTCGAGGACGAGTGCGGCGTCGGCGTCCTCGTAGGGCAGCACGCGGTCCTGACTGGCCACCACCGTCACCGGCACGCCCAACTCGGTGTAGGCGTTGGCGAACTCCGCGCCGGTGACCCCAGAGCCCACGACGACGAGGTGCTCGGGCAGCGCCTTGAGGTCGTAGAGCTGGCGCCAGGTCAGGATGCGTTCGCCGTCGGGCTGGGCCGACGGCAGGATCCGCGGGCTGGCGCCGGTCGCGATCAGCACGACGTCGGCTTCGTACTCGGCGGTGAGCGTGCCGTCGGGCCCCGGATCGGAATGGGTCGCCCTGACTCGGTGGCGGGCCAGCCCGGGGGTGGGGTCGATCAGCTCGCCGTGACCGGCGACGACGCGGACCCCCACGCCCAGCAGCTGGTCCGTGATGTCGGCCGATTGGGCCGCGGCCAGGTCCTTCACTCGGGCATGGATCTGCGTCAGCGAGATCTTGGCGTCGTCGATGTCGATGTCGAAGCCCAGATGCGGCGCCCGGCGCAACTCGGTGCGCAGCCCGGTGGACGCGATGAACGTCTTGGACGGCACGCAGTCGTCCAGGACGGCCGCGCCCCCCACGCCGTCGGCGTCGATCACGGTGACGTCGGCGGTCTCGGGGTGCGAGGTGGCGGCGACCAGCGCGGCTTCGTAACCGGCCGGGCCTCCGCCGAGGATCACGATGCGGGTCACCACATCCCTAACCTAGCCGGGTCGCGGCTCCTGTGCGCGCCGCCACCCGACACGCTCAGGAGCCGAGAAGGTCCCGCGGCTGAACAGCGCGCCAACCGACGCCGTTAAACTTTCCCCGTGCCGCTCTACGCCGCTTACGGGTCGAACATGGATCCTGACCAGATGCTGGAGCGCGCGCCGCACTCGCCGATGGCTGGAACGGGGTGGCTGTCCGGGTGGCGGTTGACCTTCGGCGGCGAGGACATCGGCTGGGAGGGGGCGCTGGCCACGGTTGTCCAGGATCCGGGCTCACGCGTGTTCGTCGTGCTCTACGACATGACACCGGCGGACGAGACAAACCTCGACCGCTGGGAAGGCTCCGAGTTCGGCGTCCACAAGAAGATCCGGTGCCGCGTGGAGCGCATCTCGTCGGACACCGACACCGACCCCGTGCTGGCATGGCTCTACGTCCTCGACGCCTGGGAGGGCGGCCTGCCGTCGGCGCGGTATCTGGGCGTGATGGCCGACGCTGCCGAAATCGCGGGAGCTCCGGCAGATTACGTCCACGAGCTGCGCACCCGCCCGGCCCGCAGCATCGGCCCGGGTACCAGCTCGTAGGAAGACATCCGGGGCAGCCGCCAATCGAGATCAGCCCGCGATCTCCGTCGAGTGCATGGTTACCAGAGGACTCATGCGCCCGCAGGCGCCCCCGGGTTGGCTTCCTCGGCGACATCTCCGAGACTGGCCAAGCGCTCCAGCAAGGCCTGATGCTCTGCCGCGAATTGTCTGCTCACCGCTTCGAACACCTGCGCGTGCGCTCCGAAACACGCTGCAGTCCGGATCGAGATCAAATCTGCGGCAACAGGATTGATGTGGGTCGGCGCGCTCGCCGCGCCAATCACCTGCCCGTAGCGGCCCAGCTGTAGCGCAGTCAGCCCCGACATCAGTTCGTCCAGCGAAGGCCCCTTCCCCGGGATGGCCCCGTCGTTGCGCTCTGGGCTTTCGAGCGAATCAGGCGCGCTCTCGTGCGCGGCACCCGACAACTTTTCACCATCCGGTGCTGATGACACGCGCACTCCTTGTCTGAGCGGCCGATACTGTTCCCGCAAGGGTGGATTCAATCTTTCGGGCAGGGTTCTGGCCCGCGCCGGTCTCTGACCGCTGGGCAGATGCGTCGCCGAGCGAGTCGAGCGCTTTGCGCTCGACTCGTCGGATCTGCCCGTCGGCGAGCTCGGTGCGGAAATCCCGCTTGGGCCATTTGCCGAAGAACGCCTTGGCACTTGACATGTGCCCACCGCCGAATGGGGCCATCTTCTCCGCCCTGCCACTCGTGTATTCGAACGAGATACATTCGAACGAGCTGCCTTCGAACGAGCTGTATTCGAACGAGCAATGCTCGGCGATCTCATCCGTGTGCGGCGACGCAGGGTCGACGGAAAGAAACTTCGCGCTGCGCGAGACCTGGTCCGGAATATCCTCCTTGCCGTTGTTGTCCTGCACCAGAGGAACGTTGGGCTTGTCGAGGTGCGCAATGGCTCCTTCGGCGAGGGTGTGGGCATCCTTGCCGCCGCCGTCGGGCAAATAGCCACTCACACGGCTGTCGTAGAGCTTCTCCCGATCAGGCCGGGACGCGGTGTGACCGTGCCAGGTGATGTTCGTATTTACCTCAGAGTTCCTTGGCGGATTCCAGTCAACGTCGCAACAGCCGAAGACTATTTCGGAGGTTGCGATGGGAGCGGAGCGGAAGACCCGGCGACGCGGACGCCCAAGTGGC